>PWEB01000059.1 GCA_003553305.1 Syntrophomonadaceae bacterium | reverse complement strand
CCGAGAATATATCTGACGTCGTCTGGATAACTGATGCAGAATTAAATCTAGTTTATTTAAGCCCTTCTGTTGAAAAATTGACTGGAGAAAAAGTTGAGGAACATTTGCAGAAAACCTTAGAGCAGAAGCATCCCCCTCAATCACTGGAATATATGCTTAAAGCCTTTCAGGAAGAAATGGAAGAAGAAAAAGACCCCTCGTCTGATAAGAATAGGTCCCGTGTTATTGAAGTTCAGCAATACAAAGCTGATGGTAGCATTATGTGGATATCGATGCATATATCAGCTATAAGAGGTAAAGATGGCAGTATTGTTGGTCTCCAAGGAATAACCCGGGACATCACCGACCGCAAGAAAGCAGAAGAAGCTTTAAAGCTGCAGGTCAGTGAACGCGCTGCTGTCGACACCTTTACCTACTCCGTATCAAACGACCTGCAGGCCCCCCTGCGCCGTATTGAAGGTTTCAGCGAAGCGCTGCTTGAAGAATGCCCCGATCAGCTAAACGACCAGGCCCGCGATTACCTGAACCGCATAGTTACCCAGATCGGTTCCATGAAAACCCTGACCGATGCCCTGCTGCAGCTTTCCAGGGTAGTAAGCCGTGAAATTGACGGGGAAACAATTGACCTCAGCGCTTTAGCCCGGTCCAACCTTGAAAAACTGCATTATCAAGAACCGGAGCGCCGGATTGAAACTGTAGTTGCTCCGGAGCTTATAGTAGAAGGAGATACCGACTTATTAAACATCATGCTGGCCAACCTGCTCGACAATGCCTGGAAGTTTAGTGCTGGTGGAAAAGAGGCGCGCATTGAATTCGGTAGTACAGAGCAGGATGAGCGCAAAGTTTACTACCTGAAAGACAACGGTGTCGGCTTTGACATGGCCCATGCCGATAAGCTTTTTGCCCCTTTTCATAAACTGCACAGTGAGAATGATTACCCCGGTATCGGTATTGGTTTAAACCTGGCCTACCGCATAATTTCCCGTCACGGTGGGGAAATCTGGGCTGAAGGAGAACCAGGAAAAGGTGCTTGTTTCTGCTTTACCCTGCCTCAGCCCGGCCTACATTTGAAGAGGGATTAATATACTTCCAAGACTTCCTGTTTGCTCTGGTGCCATTACCAAAAGAACTTATAATTTTTGTGAATTAGGGTTTTTTAACGCTCATGTGCCGCTTATATTGCCTAGAATTTAAAAAAATGACCAAATTGATAAAAACAGCAATGGTAAGTGCCAGAAACCTCCACAAGACGTTGAATATTAAAATAGACAACTTGATACACAGTGTTATTCAATTCTCCTTTTCATGAAGAATCGTATTGCTCAGGTCCTAAAAATAGAAAACTCCCCTCCTACGTGGGCAGTTATGAGCTCAGAATTGATTTCTGACTTCTTATTTAGCTGGAGTTCTGATATTTTAACCGGGCAAGGTATATTTTTAACCCAATGCCTGGAAACAAAAGCTTTGTACATAAAAATAAAGCCGCAGGTTTCCCCGTGGCTGGTGGTTGGTTTAAGCGTTTGTGATTTCACGGCTTTAAAAGTTTAAAACTCAACTGGAAAATTTACAGGGGGCGCACGGTCTGACCCCTTTAGGGACCAGAATAGATTACCGGTCTGTATCGAGGTTCAGGTATATCTATATTCTCTGCCTTCGCTGCTTCTATCCATGCAGTTTTGGCTAGAATTAACTCTTTTACAGCTTCTTCTGGAGTATTCCCAAACGCAGAACAACCTGGAAGATCTGGAATATCTGCAATATATCCTTCATCATCATCACTGTAAAAAATGTTAATATGATAATCCATTATTATTCACCCTCAATCATCTCTAAGTTATACTTTTCAACAATCTTAATAAATTGTTTTGCCTGGTATGGCTTTGCTTTACCCCGGACATTTTGTATATTTACAATTACATCGATATCTGTTCTAGTAAAAATATGGTGGCTGCCAGAAACACGTGCTAACTTAAAACCATATGCTTGGATTAAGCTAACCATTTCATTAAACCTTATATTCTTGCTGCCTCGTAAAATCTTTTCCAGAGTTTTTTTATTTCTCAAATATTTTTATTACCTTTTATAGTATAACTTTTTGGTTTACTTGTGTTATTAGTATAGCATCTTGATTCTTTAGGCTCAAGTCATACATAAAAAAATAACTGGAAAAATTTACAGGGGGGGGGTAATATTTTAATTACCTAACATGATGAACCGTATTGCCGGGACTTAAAAATAAAAAACTCCCCTTCTACGTGGGCAGTTATGAGTTCAGAATTGGTTTTTGTATTCCCTCTAGAGGTGAAGTTGCACTTTTAATTTGCATAGAATATAGATCTAAAATCTATTACCGGGTTTATTGAAGCCAATATTTACAATGATACACTGGATCTGAACTTATACAGCCGGATAATAAATTACTGTTTACATTTTGGCTTCTTGCTGACTATTTCATATAGACACGTTAATATATGAGAGGCTATAATAGGAATAAGCAAAAGAAGGACTGTTCAATAAGCTATGATGGGTTTTTGCAGACTTAAATTTCCCTGGTAACCAATAAATCTATAAAGTGAGGGATAACATGGAAGAGTATAAGCCTACACGTGAAGAAGCTATGGAATTATTGAAAAAGCATAATAAAAATGATGCTCTGATCAAGCACGCCCTGGCTGTTGAAGCAGTGATGGGACATTTTGCTGAGAAATTCGGTGAAGAACCCGAAAAATGGCGGGCGATTGGCCTGATCCATGATCTCGACTACGAAAAATATCCTGATCAGCATTGTCTGAAGACGAGAGAAATGTTGGAGGAGGAAGGCTGGCCGGAGGATTACATCAGAGCTGTGCAAAGTCACGGGTGGAAAATTTGCACTGATGTAGAACCGGTGGGAAAAATGGAAAAAGTCCTTTACACTATAGATGAATTAACAGGATTGATCGTAGCAACCGTTTTAATGCGGCCTAACCGCAGCATTATGGATCTGACCGCAAAGTCAGTAAAGAAGAAATGGAAGCAGAAAGGTTTTGCTGCCGGGGTGGACCGTGAAATAATTGCAGAAGGGGCAGAACTTCTGGGTATGGAGGTAACCGAGGTTATAGATGAGACTATACAGGGAATGCAATCGGCAGCGGAAGAGCTGGGCCTAAAAGGAGACGCCTAAAAACTTTGCCTGCTTGCGGACTAATAAAGTTATAAGGGCATCTGTTTTCTATGGAGCTTTTTCCAAAAAAACAGCGACCTCAGGCATTCCACATACATTATCAGGCGTTCGTAAAAACCTTTAACGAATCCAAACTTTGCTTCTTTAGTGTGGTGGGTTAAGCCTTTTAGGTATGGATAGCCTGCTGTATAATTATTCCATTCCGCATATTTACTTAGGAATACTTCTACTCCGAAACGACTCCAGGATAGATCGGGAAGATTTTCTACAAAGCTTCCCGCAAGGCCTCTCTGTCCGTTAAGAATACCGAAATAGCGGTGAGCCAGGTCTGTGATCGTCCTGCCTCCCCGGAAAACTCCCACCGTCATAGCTATATTTTTATCTTTAAGCAGAGGATCCAAAAGCTTATGTAAATGGTCATGTTCTAAGTTGATCAAGTCGGCATCGACAAAAAGCCAGTAATCAGCTTTAACTACGTAGTCAATTCCTGCCTGCAGGGCTGCTCCCTTATCGAGGTTTTTTTTAAGGGAGACGAGCTCCACAGGATATTGCCTGGCAGCATAAGCTGTATTGTCTGTTGATCCGTCATCTATTACGACCACTCTTTTTAGCAGTCCGGATTTATAGCTGCATATAACATCTAAAACAGTTCCGATACGCGGTTCTTCGTTAAAAGCAGGAATAATAATCGCTAATTCTGTTGTCATTTATTCACCTTATCTTTATATAATTGATCGATTATCCAGGTAATGTCCCTTTCGCCAGAAACCATCTAAAACCGTGCCGTCTGGATTTATACTTCGAATATATAGTTCTACACTTAATTTCGAATTCCTTGTATTCATTGGTTATAAATATCATGATCATGTTATAATTTCAGGGAGTGGAGAGTGATTTGGTGTGAACGGACCGACTGAGAAAGAAAAAGTAATGGTGGCTATGAGCGGTGGAGTGGATAGCTCTGTTGCGGCATCTTTGCTTAAGGATGCCGGTTACAATGTGATCGGGGTAACCATGCATATGTGGGTTGATCCT
>PWEB01000192.1 GCA_003553305.1 Syntrophomonadaceae bacterium | reverse complement strand
GCTCTAGAATGAACCTGCCCCCGGCCGATACAATCAGGGCTTTTCTTTACTGGAAAGGAAAATCCGTCGATTTAGATTTGTCTGCTGTGTTTTACAGCGCCGAATGGCAATACTTAAAACACATTTCCTACACCAACCTGCGCTCTTTTGAAAATAATGCCTGTCACAGCGGCGATATTACTTCGGCGCCGCACGGGGCCAGTGAATTTATCGACATAAATATTCCTGCTTTGAGAAGAAATGGCGTTCGCTATGTAGTCCTGTCCCTTTTCTCTTACACCGAAGTTCCTTTCAGTATCCTGGAAGAGTGTTTTATGGGCTGGATGGAACGACAGCACGTAGAGTCGGGAGAAATCTATGAACCAAAGACAGTTAAGCAAAAGATTGATATTGCAAGCAATACATTTATCAACCTTCCAGCAATCTTCGACCTTGAAGAAAGCAAGATTATCTGGACCGACCTGGCCCTTCTAAGATCTCCCCGCCTGGTCTGCCTGGAAAACAACCGTCATAGCATGACCTTGATAGGCAAGGCCATGACTTCACTGGTCAAGCCCACCCTGGCAGACCTGTTTACTCTTCATGCCGAAAGCCGGGGCAGGTTAACCCGGGTGGAAGAAGAAGCTGATACAGTGTTTTCAGTAAAAGCAGGAACACCTTTTGCAATCGATGATATAATAGCTAACTACCTTTGATCAAAACAGTCCTTGCAGATCTGTTTACCTTTCAAGCCTAAGGCTCTTCACCTCTATAGTGTTTAAGAGTTTTTCAATACGTTCACGCTCAGTCAGTCGAGGTTTACGTTTAGCCAAAAAACGTCGTTTTAGTGCTCCTATAACCACATCCAATGTGTAGATGATAATACCCAGGAAAGCAATTAGGCAGCTGCTCAGACTGTTTATTTTTTGCTGCCTTAAAATAGACAAAAGGCTCCTCTCTTCTTCCTGAATCTCTTCCATCGAATCTAATTTTGGCTCGAGCTCGGCATATTCTAACACTTCATCGGGAATTGAGTCTATTGAAGCAAGGGTCTCCCAGGGCTCCCATCCCTCATAGAAGCCAATAAGTCCGTCTTTTCTTTTTTTATCATTCCAGCAGTTTACACTGGGAAGATGAACAATGAAGCGATATATAAATATTCCTTGTGCATTCGAGCCGGGGCTAATATATTCTTCTTTGAGCAAAATCAACAATAAATAATAATCGTTACTGTGTCTTATAACGTAACCCCGTTCTAACTTCCCTGGCAAATCAAGTACCCTTGGTTTCCCCGATTCGTGTGCTTTGTTTTGTATTTTTAATCGAAGGTTGTGGGTCGGTGTAGTTTCACCGTACATATTATTGGTTAAAAGTCTTACCATGGTTGACATTTCAACTTCAGTATCACCTACGGTTATGCTGCCCATGTACTCTAAAGTAGGTGATTCATTTTTTCCATAGTGTACCCATCGAGTCATGTTTTCACTCCTTTCATCGTATAAATGGATCAATCAATAGTAACGAAGTTTCTATAGTACGATGAATGGCATCGTATAATTGCTGGAGGCAACCAAGTTCTTCAACCATAATCACATTCTTATGCTTGATTTTTTCTAAAAAAACTTCGGCGACACCTTCATCCTCTGGAGTTTGATGAATCGGCAAGTCATCGTATATTAATTGTTTAATTAGGCACGACAAGGTTATAGGTAATGGATCATGGTTGTAGTGTGCAATATCCCATTCATACCTGCACCATTCAGAACACAAGTAATTCTTTGTGATGAATGCGATAAAAAAAGAGCTACTATTAATTGAATCAAAAAGTATCTGTTTGAGATCCGGTTCTCGATAAAGTATCGGTGGTAATGAAAAGCGAGCATAAAAGATATCGATACCCCGTTCCTGCAGCCACAGCCAAACACACCAAAGATATGCATCAATAAACCCTGCGTAGTTCCAGTAATTCTGGTCTCTAGTTGTATAACTAACAAATATTTGAAAAGGCTTTGAATAAAGGCCATCAATTATTCGCTGTTGTTCTTTTAGGTAAACCATCCGGTATTGAAGAACCGTTGAAAAGTGGGATACAAAGTATATTTGAAAATGAATATCTTTACCCTCTGGTTTTAATCTTCTAACCTCGAAAATCGATGTATAAGTAGGACCTTCTTTATTTATAATACGCAAATGTGAATCATCATATTCATTTGTGACCGATGCGTTTATTGGCAAGGTTTGGTCTTCAAACTGATCAATAAAGGGGCTAAAGAAAGTAATATCAATTGGTGAAATCCGAGGCAACACTTCGGCAATGACACTACGTGCCTCCTCATAAGTAATGGTTTTTTCATCTGTATCCAAAGGGCATTTCACCACTATAACCTCCAATGGTCTACCTCCTCTAAATACCTACTGTGCAAATCTCCACGACCCAATGCTACACCCTGATTTAACAAGTGCCAAACTTGTTGGTGCAACCTTCTAATACGGTTCGGTGGTTGACCAGGCCACATCCCAAAGCCTGATCGTCCTGTCCCCGCCTACCGAAGATAGCATTTAGCCGTCCGGGGAAAAGGCGCAGGAGGTGACCGGACCGGTGTGGCCGGTTAAAACCATGATTAAAGCTTCCGATTCCATGATTTTGCACTTATTATGCAGCCAGGGTTTGGCCTCCGGGGCAGTCCTCTTCTCAAATTCTGGTGATGTCACTTTAGTAACCGGCCCATCCTTTTCTTCCCCATCCAACCACTGCAGACGGTTGTACATCTGCTGCCAGAGGATCTCCGGCCTGTTTTTAAAGTTGTGCCGCTCCTGGCTCAAGGCCCGGCGAAAGGCACGCAGCACCTCGCTTTGTTCTTTCCGGTCAGATACTAAAGGCATAACACCATCCCAAAAAAACGCTCCTTTTTTCCTACTTTTGTATTACAGCAATAAAACAGGGTGTAGTTCATTATTATCTTTAAGCTAATTATTACTCAGAAATTTGCTGGACAAAGTGGTTGATCAGATCATTTTGAAAGGCCAAACTCGGAATTTCAGAAGAATGATATTGCTTTATATTTTGTATTATGAATTTATTTCGACTAGTCTTGAGAAATTCCTTCAAAGGATCCATGATTTGTACTGCTTTCGCCAGTGAAACATCAAGCTCCATCAAAACAAGAAACCCAAAAGAAAAAGTAAAGTGGTAACACGAATTTTCGGAGCATAGAAAAATATTATCCCGTTTGTTTGACATGCAATTGAAAACAATGGTACTATTGTTGCACTGAATGCATAAAGCATTATTTTGCGGTGATAATATGGCTTTGACAACTTCGCTTCGCGTGTGCCGGATGACCTGGTACTGAGCGAAGATGACGAAAAGGCTTTCGAGGAAGCTGGCATAGAGCTATGCGGCGGCATTTTAAGCGGGGATGCAAGTTCTTTCCGGGGCAAAGTCTACAGTGATATTGTCGAAGCAGTAACGAATAAATCGCTCTATAATGATTGGCTCCCCCCGGAAACAGTAATGGAAATGTCTGAAGTCCTTTCTAAACATACACCTGGAGAGCTGGTCACTATTAATAAAAAAGTAAGTGCTTATGACGACCACACTGAGGATGAAATGGTCGGACTGCAAAAATTTTTCCGGGTCTGTGCCGAGCGTGGACTCGGTATTATCGGCTGGTCTTAGGCAATACCACAGAAGAGCCAGGCTGTGATTACTTTCTCACAGGAATGGACATTGTGTGGTTTTTGGGAAAGGATAATGCTTGTCAATGATCTCAACCAGGTCCCTGGCCTTAGTTAAACTTGCGAAGCTTTTATCAAAGGAGCAGCAGGAAACCCCTCCGCAATAATCAACGGAGACCATTTTTTCACCCCTCCCGCAAGTTTCTGATAAACCGAGTTTCATTAGCAAGCTTTCGTCGGCGTAAAGATTTTCATAAAGGAAGCTTGCTGCCTGAAGCCTGGTTTTTATCCCTGCATCTGGCAACAACTTGGTGGGCTTTGGCTGGAGCAGGTAAACCCTGTGGCAGTGGCAAAACAGCTCTTTTATCATCTCATAGAGGTGCTTGACAATAAAAGGATCAAGCTGGACATTAGCTCCAACTTTTAGCCCTGCTGCGGAAGCCAGGCGCATTTTATCAAAGAGACTGTGCAGCTCCCGGGTGTTTCTCACCTTGTGCCGATCAATCGAAAAAGAAACCAGGGTCAAATCTTTAAACTTATCCAACCTATCT
>PWEB01000115.1 GCA_003553305.1 Syntrophomonadaceae bacterium | reverse complement strand
GGGACAATCAAAAAGATGCTGAAGAGGTGGCTTACCTGGCCCGGGACCTGGGAACTTCGCTTTACCTCTCTCCGGCTATGGAAGGTGAATTGCCGGAGGGTAAAGGTGAAACAAATCTCTTCAGTCTTGCTACCGCAGAGGGATGCAGTTATGCAGCCCGGCGGTTTCTGGAGTTACAAGAACAGGGTCTGCCTATCAACAACTGCCGCCGTTATTTAAAGGAATATCTATTGGAAGGTGGCAGCTACCGCTGCCGGGTGCCCCTGGTTTTCTTGAATGTACTTGCTGACGGCACTGCCATGAACTGCTTTAAACCCGTTAACTCTGCAGGTAATGTAAGGAAAAAGGGCTTAAAAGAAATCATCGGTGAACTTGATCGCCGCCAATTACTCGAATTAGGGGACAGCTGCCAGGAATGCATTGTTCCTGACGTGGTGCAGACCTCTTATCTCTGGGCGCTTTCTCCCGAGCCTTCCTTCAGTACTTTTCGGGTCATGCTCAGCCCTTGATTACTGGTTCGATTAAGCAGGGTCATCATAAAATATGAGCTGACCCGGAAGCAAAGAGGCAGGAAAACGGGCAAGGAGTTTAAGGTTTGTCCTTAAGTGAGGGGCGGTGAGAAAGTAGGAGGTTTGGTTTTATGGATAACCTGGTTAGCAGGCGCAGATTTGTAAAGCTGCTTCTTGCGGCAGGAGCTGCCCTTGGTCTGGCTGGTTGTGCGCAAATTTTTGTTGAGGATCAAGATGAGCAAGAGTCAAAAGAAGATAAGAAAAAGGCGGAAGATAAAATAGAGCCAGAGGAAAAGCCGGAAGAAACCAGGGAAGAAGAGGAGAAAAAGGCAGAACAAGAAAATAATGCAGAGAAAATTCCGCGGCGCGAATTGGGAAATACCGGCTGCCAGGTGAGCATTCTCGGTCTGGGCGGTTCTTTTGCCTTCGCAGGCGGGGACAATTCTGAAGAGGCTGAAGAAATTATTAATAAAGCACTGGACCTCGGTGTTAACTACATCGATACGGCGCCTACTTACGGAGCCAGTGAATCCAACCTGGGCCGGGTAATAAAGCACCGACGTGACGAGGCTTTCCTGGCCGGTAAGACAATAGAAAGGACCTATGATGGAACCATGCAGGTTTTTGAACAAAGCCTTGAGCGCCTGCAAACAGATCACCTCGATCTACTTCAGATTCACGGCCTTCACTCCCGGGAAGAATTGGATCAGATCTTAGCTTCCGGTGGTGCTTTAGAGGCTTTGGATGAGTTAAAATCAGCAGGTTTGATCCATTTTACGGGACTTAGCGGACACAAAGAACCCTCGATCCTGCTGCAAGCGATCAATGAATACGATTTCAATTGCATTTTGCTATCCCTTAATCCCGCCGATCCCTATTACCAGTCTTTGCAGAATGAGGTCCTGCCGGCAGCCGAGGAAAAAAACATGGGCATTATTGCTATGAAAGCTGCTGCTTACGGGCGGATATTTCGGGAGGAAGGAATTACTACCATGGATGAGGCGCTCGGTTATGTTTGGAGCTATCCGGTTGACACGGCCATAGTGGGTATTTCCACTTTGGATGAACTTGAAGAAAATGTCCGTATCGCTAAAAAATTCAAGCCTTTCGAGGATCAAGCGCTGCGTAGATTAGAACAGCTGGTGAAACCATACCAGGAGGAAGTGAATTTTTACAAAAAAGAGTGGTAGGAAGTAAAATACGCTCTATATCGTCAGGATCTTGAATATGTGAGGTTGTCTGTTTTTATCAAGCAGGATATTTCGAAATCTGTTTCAATTGTTTGAATCGCAAATTATTAATTGTTGATAGAGTGTTTTCATGCCGAGGGCTCTTTTTACTGCGGGGGGATGACTGGGTTGCCGCGGCAGACTGTTAAGAGGGCGTTGTAATCGGCATCAAGAACTGTAATGTCGGCGTCTTTACCTGCTTCTAAGGAGCCCTTGCGTTCGGTCAGTCCGAGCGTCCGGGCCGGGTTGATCGTCGCAGCGGGGAGGACATCTGTCAGGCCGAGTTCTGTCATTTTCACAGCACCCTCCAGGGCCCGGTTCATGGTCAGGATACTGCCGGCCAGGGTGCCGTCCTGAAGGAGAGCTTTTCCTCCCTTACTGATGATTGTTTTGTCTCCCAGCTTGCATTCCCGGTCGGGCAGGCCACAGACCGCCAGGGCATCTGTAACGAGCACTGTCTTGCCTGCAGGCTTAGCCCGGAAAAATAATTTTACCGCTGCGGGTTCGCTGTGAATGCCATCGGCAATTATTTCTGCGCTGATATTATCGATGGTGAGGACCGCTCCGAGAGCGCCGGGTGACCGGTGGTGAAATCTACGCATTGCCGAATAAGTATGGACTGCATGGCGGAGGCCGCAATCAACGGCGCCTTGCACTTCTTCCACTGTTGCGCCGCTGTGGCCAAGGGCAGCGACTATTCCCTGCCTGCTGAGGTATGCGATGGCTTCTAAAGCGTGGGGCAGCTCGGGTGACAGGGTGACAATGGCAAGGTCTTCTCCTATGGAGCCTGCTAAATCCTCCACGATCTCCTGCCTGGGGTGCTGCAGGTATTCTTCAGAGTGGGCGCCTTTATAGAGGGGATTTAAAAAGGGTCCTTCCAGGTGAACACCTAATATCTGCGGTTTGCATGATTTTGCCCGGACCCGCCTAATTCTTTCTGCTGCCTGCTTGATTTGACTGAGCGGGGCTGAAACGATGGTGGGGACCAGGGCAGTTGTTCCACCCTTTGCAGCATGATAATGAACAGCCCTGCTTATTTCCTGCTCTGCGGCAAGTGTAAAATCAAAGCCTTTAGCGCCGTGAAGGTGCAGGTCAATAAAGCCGGGTAGAATTTTATTCCCCTTGCAGTCAATTATCTTAGCGGTATTTCGAGTCAGTTTATCCGGGAGCTCTCCTTCAAAAACCGAGCTGATTATTCCTGCACTGATCACCACACCCCCGTAAATAGATTCCCAGGGGCTGTAAACATAACCATTATAGAGGATAATCTTACGGTCACTGTTTTGTTCAGGTTTACCCGCAGGGCTGAGGGTAAGTTCATGAGCAAGGTTTTGATCATGGATGTTCTTAAACTTGTTACCGTTCATTTGTTTTCGATACCACCGATTCCCTCTTTGATCATTTCTTTCTTTTTAAAAAAGTGGCAAGCAATAAAGCAATCAGTTGGCCTGATTTCAATAATACTATAGTTAAAGTGCTGGTATATTTCCTTGTTATTTTCATCACCGGTGACAATATAAATCCCCGAAGCGGTGTGATCGTCGGCACAGGTTTGCTCTATCTGTTCAAGCAGTAACCGTGCAATCCCTTTACCCTGGTAGGCGGGATTTACAGCGAAACCCTCCAGGGTGTAATGATTTGCCGGTAAATTGTCCGGCTTGTTGACAGCAGAGATCAGGTGCGAAGCTCTCATCCCAAGCAGCAGCATCCTTGCAAATGCTGTAAGGTGGGGAATTGCCCGGCGCAGGACCAGTAATTTGGGAACCTTGACATGGGGTGATTTTAAAATTGCCATCCCAATAACTTTATCCCCGTCAAGAACAGTAAAAACCCGGTGACCGATTTCTAAATAAAAGGACAGCCTGTATTTTGTGATTTGGGAGTAAATATCGTAATTTGCGGGAATCGAAAGATCAATTAAAGCTTCAGTGAAAGCTTCGCTTTTAAAAGCATCAATAAACATTGCTACTGCCTGATCAATCTTTTCTGCTTCCAGTAAGCTTACCTGAAAATTGCTCGATAAGTTTTTTTTATAATCTCCCATTATTTATACCGCTCCTCCAAGCACCGATTTTCTCTTATTATATCATGCGAAATTGTTTTGATCATCTTTTCAGGTTGCTTTGCCCTATTTTCGCTGCGTGCTATAATAGTAATCTAAGCATGAACTTGTTCACCGAAAAGCTCATGAGTAAAATGTTTGAATTTGCTTTTAGCGATGAAGCTGATTTAGAGAATATGAGCGAAGAAGAAGGGGTAGAGCTGATTTTGGAAATGATTGCCGATGTGATGGGTGAAGTTAAAAAAGTGCCCTCTGAGGTTGAAGTGCCGCTGACTAAAGAAGATGGCCAGTGGAAAATTGATGGAGAAGTTTTTACTGATTACATAGAGGATTTAGAATTATAGTTGCAGCTGTTTTAAAGTGGTTCAGCCCTTATTTTATAAGGACACAACAAGAAATGCCGGCTAAAATGAAGG
>PWEB01000233.1 GCA_003553305.1 Syntrophomonadaceae bacterium | reverse complement strand
GTAAGGCAAATCTTCCTGTAATAGCCGGACCAGCTTTTTATCCTTTTTTGTAGTCGTAGGGTGAGAATTAATCCCGGCGTTCACAGGGGGCCTGATTTGTATTTTTCTTGATTGACCTTGAGCATCATTAGCTCCAAGGTTAAATATTGCCCCTAACTTAAACACTTGTATCGCCGGCAAACTGTAGACCCCGCTACTACCTAAAGCAGCCTGGATATCGAGAATTATACTTTCTATCTGCTGCTGTGCAGAAGCGATGATGGTAAACCACATATTGTATTTAGGGTGATTACGAAGGTAGTTATGGGTAATTCCATCAATCCCTTCAATCAACTCCGCTACTACAGGAACCCTTGTATTCGGCACTTCGGCGTCACAGAGAGTGCTGACATATCCTAAGCGGCGGGAATCAAAAATACCGCCAGTCCGGCGAATGATCCCGTTTTCCCTCAAGGCTCTAACACGCTGCCAGGCCTCTTCTTCGGAAATCCCTACATCTTTACCAATAAGGCGATAAGGGTGAAGGGCCAGTGGAAAAGCGGCCTGGATATTATTTAGGATATTGCGGTCCAAGGCCTCCATCAACAATCCCCTTTACGTCCAGGGTAGGGGCACCAGGGCTCTTCAGCCATATAATCCCCGCCGTGATAATATGCAGCCCGGGCCCTGCAGCCACCGCAGTATTTTTTAAAGTTGCAGCTCCCGCATTTACCTTTATAATCCAGGGAACGCAATTTATTCAAAACGTCATTATCCCGCCAGATCTGATCAAAGGGAGTGTGGCGGACATCACCTAATGGGACGTCCAGATAAGCACAAGGCTGAACCTGTCCGGAGGGGTTGACAATGCAATAAGCAGTACCGGCCAGGCACCCCCTGCTAAATCGTAATTCCATCCCCATTTGCTTTGCAATCCGCATAAACTGCGGCGCGCAGGTCGGTTTTAATTCTATATCTACTGCTTGCTGTTTCTTCATGATCCTTGCAATTAACTCCTCGTACGCTTCGGCTCTCAAGGATTTTACTTCTATAGAAACTGCTCGCCCGGTCGGAACCAGGAAAAATATATGATGGGCCCTTGCCCCTTCATGAGTGGCAAAATCAGTTAATTTTTCCATCTCCGATGAGTTCCACTCCATAACCGTGGTATGAAGCTGAAAGGGAAGACCCAGTTGGCGGCAATTACGCATGCCCTGGACAGCCCCTTGCCAGGCACCGGCAGTACGGCGCAAAGAGTCATGTTTTTCGCTGTCCAGTGAATCTAGCGATATTCCCATTCCCATGGCCCCGGCATCTTTCAGTTCATTAACTGTTTTTGAAGTAAGCAAAGTCCCATTGGTCCCTAATACCGGCTTCAAACCCAGTTCCCTGGCATAAGCAACAAGTTTGAAAATATCTGTCCTCAAAAGGGGCTCTCCCCCGCTGAAGATCATAATTTGGAAGCCCGCCCTGGCAATCTGTTCAAGCATGGTCTTTGCTTCAGCCGTAGTTAGCTCTTCTGCTGCTATACTGCCTGAATCGCGGTAACAGTGGTCACAATACATATTGCAAGCATTTGTGGTATTCCAGGATACAATCAATTTTATATCTCACTTCCCCAGGTGAAAATTACACCCCGATTTCTTGATCGGTAAGATAACAGGCCGGATCGGATTCCCAGAAATCACCAGTTACGGCCTCTGCCCTTGCCCTGAAGTTGCCATTGCAAAAGCTTAAATACTGACACTGGGAACAACGCCCTTTCAGTAATGGTTTGCGATCCCTCAATCCCGCCAGGATCGGATGGCTCATATCTGTCCATATATCTGAAAACTTCCTTTCCCGAATATTACCTAGTTTAATATGCCTGGTAAACTGGTCCGAGTGAACATCACCCCACGGATCAACCTGGCCAAAAGCAATTCCCGACCGGTTCCCGCCATTTATGCCGAGCAGGTTCTTAATTTCTTCAGCCCTTTTGGGATCTTTATTCAACATGCAAAGGTAAAGATAAACCCCGTCACAATGATTATCTACAGTTAAAATCTCCTTGTCCAGCCCTCTTTCTTCAAAATCTTCGGTTCGGCGTATAATTGTATCCATTGCTTCCCTTTTTTCTTCAAAACTTAGATCATCGTCGAACATACCCCTGCCTCTGCCCGTATAGACCAGGTGGTAAAAACAGGCTCGATCGATTGACCTTTCTTCGATAAAATCAAATATGCGGTCCAACTCTTGATAATTATAACGATTTATAGTGAACCGAAGTCCTACGCGCTGATTGGCCGCCACACAGTTGTCAATCCCATTCATCGCATCCTGGAAGGCTCCTTCTTTTCCCCTGAACTTATCATTTACTTCCCGCAGACCGTCAAGCGAAATACCAACATAGCCGATTCCGATTGTTTTTATCTGCCTGGCTATCTCCCCTGTAATCAAAGTGCCGTTGGTTGATAAGGTCGGCCTGATGCCCTTTTCCGCAGTGTACCTGGCAAGTTCAAAAAAATCCGGTCTAAGTAGTGGTTCACCGCCGGATAATAATAAGACAGGCACATGAAAATCAGACAAACCGTCGATAAAGCTCTTGGCTTCTTCAGTTGAAAGTTCGTTAGAATATCTCCATATATCAGAATCCATATAGCAGTGCATGCAGTGAAGATTACAGGATCGGGTTATATTCCAAACTACTACCGGACCGGCTTCCTGGTTGCTGCCATGAAGCCCTCCTTTGCTTTCCCTGCTGTAACGCAAGCTGTCTCCAAAATATTCTCTGCCGGATAAAAGTTTGGTAATACTTATCAAGCTGTCACTCCTTAAGTTGAAAGTTTTAAGGTCGGCGTATCGCGGTTCCTAAAACCGTTTATAAATGCCGGAACCATTTACAGGCTGCCAAACCATATCATCCCTTTCCGGAAAAATAGACGGCCAGAGCTACCAGGAAGGTGCCGAGGACAAATACAATTCCGGCATAAACCCGGTCACTGATAAATTTCTTGTCGGTAAACAGGATCAAGGCAATGACCAGCAGCTACGAGAGGTCGGCCAGGACCAATCCGCCAATTATTCCAATTGCCCCTGTAACCTCCCGGCTCCGCCATAACCTGACCCAGGCCAACACCCAGAAGCGCTATTACCAAAGCCTCCGTGATGCCGTGTCCCAGGGTTACCAGTGGAGCGACGACCACGCCATTTTTAGAGTGTATTCCGCAGTTAAAGCCTTAATCGGTCCCGGCTTTAAGGCACCGGAATGCCCGACCATAGAAGCCGTGGAAAACAGGACAGATGGTTCCATTTACAGCCCCACATTAAGATTTAGCTGCATTATAACACCCTCTTCACCGATACTCAAATTTTACAATAAAGAATTAATACTCCATACTGGTTTTAGGTTTCCTTATCCTCACGATCTGACACTGCTACTTACACTTGTTGAGAAGTCCAACCTGAATGTGCCAGATAATGTTAAATTCGCCGGGGCCCTTACAGACTATGCAGTCAAAACACGCTATCCTGGCCTATCTGGGCCGGTTACAGAAAATGAATGTCATGAAGTTGTACAGCTAGCCGGAAAAGTTGTCATCTACACTGTTACCCTTAACTTGTATTAATTGTATAACCAAATAATCATTCTATTAGGTAGGCTTTGAGCAGGGATCGTTCTGTTTTTAAACTGACATGGCAAAAAGGTAACGCAGAAATGCCCCTGCGGCAACTACGGAGATTTACTCCGGGAATGCCGCTGCAGCCCAAACCAGATCGCCCGTTACCGGAATAAACTATCCGGGCCACTGCTTGACCGCATCGATATTCAGGTAGAAGTCCCCGGCCTTAATTATGATCAGCTAAAAATGGAGAAACCCGGAGAGAGGTCTTCTGAAATTCTCAATCGCGTTGAAAATACCCGCCTTAAACAACGGGAAAGATACAAAAAGATCAAAACAACTACTAACGCTCAATTGCGGTCGCGCCAATTTGATAAACACTGTCCCCTGACTGATGAAGCCCGGAAGCTGCTACACATCTCTTTTCAAAGCCTGGGCCTTTCAATGCGGGCTCATGACCGAATCATCAAGGTGGCAAGGACCATTGCCGATCTGGACAATTCTGATCTGATCGAGGCCAATCATATCGCCGAGGCAGTACAGTACAGAAATTTGGACCGGCAGAATCTCTAAAACATTGGAGTGTCATTAAGTGTTTTCAAGGCGGCGCTTCTTTTGGTAAAAGAGCTGGTTTCCGGGGTG
>PWEB01000258.1 GCA_003553305.1 Syntrophomonadaceae bacterium | reverse complement strand
TAGGCCTTTTCTCCTGGCAACCTATACAGACACGCAGGGGAATTTTACGCTTTTTCACCATCTTTTTGCGACTCCTCTTCCGTTGGTTCAGCGCCTCCGGAATCTTCAGCTTCAGGTTCTTCATTTCCACTAATTATTTCATTTTCAGCAGTTTCTGCGACTTCTTCTGTTTCTGTTTCTGTTTCTTCTGTTAGAATCTCTGCATCATCTTTGACCTCGACCGGCGGATCCACTCTGTCAAAATCAATTTCTAAAACTTTATTTTCGTCGTCATGATCCTCAGAAGTATTTTCAGCAAGACCGATCGCAGAAAACCCTTTTTCCGCATTTTGGGTTTCGCTGGAAATATCAACTTTCCAACCGCTTATTTTGGCAGCCAGCCTGGCGTTTTGGCCCTCTTTCCCAATCGCTAAAGATAATTGGTTATCAGGAACAACCACTATAGCGGCTCTATTATCCGATTCAAGGGTAACCGCGGATACCTTGGCCGGACTCAGCGCATTAGCTATATATTCTTCTGCCTCTTCACTCCATTTTATAATATCAATCTTTTCGCCCTTTAGCTCATTACTGATCGCCTGAACCCGGCTGCCCTTTGTTCCAACACAGGCCCCGACAGGATCAATATCAGGGTTGCTGGAATAAACAGCAAGCTTTGAGCGATGCCCAGCTTCCCGGGCAGCAGCCTTAATCTCGACAATTCCCTCATAAATCTCTGGAACCTCCATCTCAAACAGGCGTTTTAAAAACCCAACATGCGTGCGGGAAACTACAATCTGGGGCCCCTTTGTGGTTTTTTTGACTTCCGATATAAAAGTTTTTACTCTTTCACCCTGCCGATAGCGTTCCTGGGGAAGCTGCTCTTCCACGGGAAGCACCGCTTCAGTCCTGCCCAGATCAATAATTACATTTCTCTGTTCAAATCGGCGCACCAGGCCAGTAATAATTTCCTCGGTTCGATCAGTGAAATCCTCGAATATCAACTCTCTCTCTGCTTCCCGGATCCGCTGAATTACAACCTGCTTGGCTGTCTGGGCTGCAATCCGCCCAAACTCCTTCGGGGTTACTTCCATTTCCACAATGTCACCAAGCTGACAACGCGGTTCATAAACTTTTGCCTCATAAAGACTGACTTCCTGATCATCTGCTTCGACATCTTCAACAACTTTTAACTGAGAAAATACTTTAATATCTCCAGTTTCCCGGTCTATAGCAACCCTGACCGCAGGGGATGATTGAAAATTTCTTTTATATGCCGAAACAAGAGCAACTTCTAAAGCTTCAAAAAGTATCTCTTTACTAATACCCTTTTCTTTTTCCAAAGAGTCAATCGCAGCAAATAAATCTTTGTTCATAATCTTTTTTCTACCTCCCTTCCTGACTGCCCTTTGCCAGATTATCTTTATCAGACTCTGTATACCACAATTTTGCCCTGGCAATTAGGGCAATTGGGATTTCTGCGACTTGATCGTTATCCAGCCTGACTAAGACATTATCTTTCTCGGTTCCTTCCAGTCTGCCGCTAAACTTTTTACGTCCCTTCAAATCCTCACTGGTTTTTATTTTAACTTTTTCCCCGGAAAACCGATCAAAATGTTCTTTTTTGGTCAGTGGACGTTCTAAACCGGGTGATGATACTTCCAGGGCGTAAGCGTGATCTATTGGATCATGGTAATCAAGCAGGTCAGAAACAGCCTTGTTAATTAATTCGCAGTGATCGATAGTTATCCCACCTTCACGGTCAATGAATATTTGGAGCTGAGCCTGCTTCCCTGGAATATATTCTAAGTGCACTAACTCAAACCCCCTGCTCTCCACTAAAGGTTCTATCAGCTCGCTCAGCTTGGCTTTAACTTCTTCCCTGCTCAAAAATGACTCCTCCCTATATTTTTCAAACTCAAAGTCGCCATAATGCTTAATTTCACAAACATGCCTCGAATCTTCAATAAAGACCCCTTATCAACATGAAAGAGTGGGAAGCCCCACCCTTAAGTAAACATTACTACCACTGCCAATCTAATTTACCATAAATAATAGCTTTGCGCAAGGATTTAACCGCTTTTAAAGCTTAAAGCGCTTT
Source organism: Syntrophomonadaceae bacterium (assembly GCA_003553305.1). Lineage (GTDB taxonomy): Bacteria > Bacillota > Dethiobacteria > DTU022 > DTU022 > B1SED10-74M. Next base: position 2,159 of record PWEB01000258.1, on the reverse strand, counting down.
CAGAAAAGCTCTACTTCTCCTTCGGGTGGGTATCAATCCTGAGCACATACTTAAAAATCTCCCAATACATTATTGCCCGGGCCAATACACCTTTCCAAAAACCTAGTTTTTCCTCTTTCATAACATGAGAAAGATCGGGCAGTTGGACTACTTCAGCATTAATTTCATTATCTTCAACGTATTTAGATAAGGCTACTTCAATCCCAAAGCGGGAAAGGTCCAGATCGGATATATTCTCCAAAAGCTCTCTTTTCAGGGCTCGCTGACCGGATAAAAATGGAGCCATCTTCTGGGCAATATCCGTTGTTATTCTGCCCTTTTCAAACACACCAACCGACATTTCGGCACTGCCTTCCAGGACAGGCTTTAAAAGCAAATCAATATGCTCCTCGCTCAAACCGATCAAGTCAGCATCCAGAATCAGAAGGACTTCCGCTGGACACCGATCAAGTCCTGCTTTTACAGCACCACCTTTACCACGGTTATCCAAAAGTTCAATAACCTCCACGTCCCCATAACCCATAGTGGTATTGACCGTTCCATCTTCAGAACCATCGCTGACCACAATGATCCGGTCAACTTTGCTCGAGCTTTTCAAAGCAGTTATGACGCTGCCAATGGTTTTCTCTTCATTGTAAGCTGGTATGATTGCTGCAACTTTCACTGTTTTTTCCTCCTATGTCCTGCCTTTTTGTAAAAAGCAATTTTCAATCACTCTTCGCTGCCAGTAAATCCAGTTCTTCTATTAAAGCATCCAGTAAGTTAGTATGTTCCACCGTTCGAATTACTTTACCGTGACTAAACAATATACCCTGTTTTTTACCGGCTGAAATCCCCAGGTCGGCCTCCCGGGCTTCTCCTGGTCCGTTTACCGCACAACCCATTACCGCAACCTTGATGGGCAGCCGGTAATCTTTCAGTATTTCTTCCACTTCCACAGCCAGAGAGACAAGATCGATTTCACAGCGTCCGCAGGTAGGGCAGGAAATCAATTCAGGAACAAACCTTCTTAAACCAAGGGCCTGAACAATTTGCCGGGCTACCCGCACTTCTTCAACCGGAGATGCAGTTAAAGAAACCCGCAGTGTATCCCCAATCCCCTCTGCCAGTAATGCGCCGATTCCAACAGCACCTTTGATCACTCCGGATTCATAAGGTCCGGCTCCGGTCACCCCCAGGTGGAGCGGATAAGTTTTTTTCTCAGACATCAGGCGATAAGCGCTGATTGTAGTGTATACATCTGAAGCTTTGAGTGAAATCAATACATTCGTAAAATCTATTTCTTCAAGTGCTTCCAGGTAATCCAGGGCAGATTCAACAAGAGCTGCCGCAGTAGCACCACGGTGCTTTTTCAAAATATTTTTTTCCAATGAGCCGGCATTGACCCCGATCCGAATCGGCAGATTTAAATGGCCGGCCCGGCGGGCCAATTCAAGTAAAGTTTTTCGACCGCCCAGGTTCCCCGGATTTACTCTTATTTTAGCTGCCCCGTTTTCCATTGCCTGATGAGCCAGCCTGGCATCAAAATGAATATCGGCGATCAGCGGTACCGGACTCCTTTGAACTATTCTGGCAAAAGCCTTGACTGATTCCTGGTCCGGTATAGCTAACCGGACCAGCTCACAACCTGCTTCATAAAGCTGGTTGATCTGATCTAAGGTCGCATCACTATCAACTGTTTTAGTATTGGTCATGGACTGGATAACCACCGGCGCTTCGCCGCCGATTATTACATTGCCAATCTGAACAGGATTGGTTGGTTTCCGAAAGATTTTATCCAATTTTAACTCCACTTCTGGTTAAATGCAGTGCCTGCAAAAATTTACAGGCATCTCAAGTTTAGTTGTTAGCCGGCACTATAAAACGTAATATATCCTGGTAAGTAACCAATAAGATTAAGGTAATCAACAGGGCAAATCCGATAAAATGGATCAACCCTTCCTTTTCAGGCTCAACAGGGCGGCCCCGCACAGCCTCGATCAAAAGGAAAAGCAGTCGACCACCATCTAAAGCCGGTATCGGCAGCAAGTTGATTATACCCAGATTAATACTAATTAAACCGGTCAATAAGAGCAGGTTCACAAAACCGACCTGGGCTACCTCGCCTATTGTATGGACAATCCCTACCGGACCAGCCACATCAAGCGGCGCTTCACCGG
>PWEB01000097.1 GCA_003553305.1 Syntrophomonadaceae bacterium | reverse complement strand
CCTCGGTTTGTCAGAAGATAATTGAAAGGCTTTACGGACATTCCGGCGACCTGAATGATGCCGGGCAGTATGGTTTTTACGGACGGGTCGGGGGCTGCCTGGTTACCGGAAATGAGGATGGCGTTAAACACTGCGGTATGGGGATCCTATATTCTCTGCAGCATCTTGGTTTTGTGATTCCGCCCCAGGCTGATGCCGGATGGCTGGGTGCGATTGGGCCGGGACCATCTTACATGGATGCTGATTCAGGAGGTCCTGAAAATGATTTTACTAACCGCAATACCACTTTCATGACCTGGAATCTGCTGCACATGGCCCGTATGCTTAAAGACAATCAAGGTATTCCTGCTCATGGTAATCAACGGAGCAAATGGGCTGCCGGGTGCCGTTTCGATCATCCTAACCCGGAGTACAGGTAATCAAACCTATTTAAGCCTGGTAAAGTCCTTTCGGATGGTGGGACAGTAAGTTTCCCGAAAGAGTGGAAAGGGTTTCAATCTTCAACACGATAATTATAGCGTAACTATAACTGGGGATGCTGCCGGAATCTGCTAATCATCCTCGGCGTAGATTTTAACGTAATCACCATGCACCCAGCCTTCTTTGCCGTCGGGAGTTATAACTTCCAACCAGTCACCATCTTTGCCGATTACATCCAGGATAGTTTCCGAGCTCAGAATATCAATAATCAGGTAAGTTATCTCCGGGCCGTCTCGCAGGTTTAGATTATCGGGACCGGTACTGACAATAACCTGACTACCGGCTTGAGGGGTTCTTGGTGCTTCCTCCCATTCTTCTGGACGTTCCAAAATAGTTGCGACCCGGTTTAGATCATCGGGGGATACAAGGTTTTCCTGGATATCGCCAGTTTCGGTGTCTTTGATTGATATAGAAACCTCCTGGACAGCATCTTCGGCAGCATAAAAGTTGTGGTAATAAACAGCCAGCACAAATAGCTTTGCCGCTGCAAACAGGGCCCTGTCTTTTTGTTCGTGGTCTATTACCAGGTAAAAATCCTGATATGAATTGTCATAACTTATATCTACCAAGTAAGGGTATTGGCGGTTATCTTTCAGAGCAGTGATTTTCTCCTCTAAATCGTTTTTTGCTTCTCCAAGCAGCTTATCTTTTACTTCAGGAGACATTTTATAAATCAGAACCTGGTCGTCACTTTGGACAACCTCATCTACGCCTTGTTCCTCTAGAGCCCTGGTTGTAATTTCTTTTATATCCTTATCCTCAAAGGAAAAAAGAGCCAGGGGCAGGGTTACCTCAACTTGTTGTTCACCCAGAGCTAAGAGTTCCCTTAACTGTTGGAAAATCCCTATTTCAATGCGACTGTCTATAAAAGCAAATATGCTTATTGCCACGATTATTATTATTAATAGTAGAGCAAGGGGAATCAACCATCTTTTTTTCTTTCCGGCCTGTTTGTCAGGTTTGAACCTCTTTTGCACATATTGCGTTTCTCTTTCGGGATTTTCTCTGTTTTTAGAACGGGGCTCATCAAAAAATTCCACTTTAGCCACCCTTCCTTTAGGCTTATAATCAATAAACAGGTAAGCCTGGCTATTATTATATAATTTATTCGTGATAGATATTAAAAATCCTTGCTCCCTTTTATTTCGCGTTGTAAAATATCGGATCTGCCGCGGTTACGCCAATTTAAACAGTAGAAAAACAAGCTTGCTGAGAGGTATTTACCATTATACTTCCGGACAGTTGATAAAACATATTCCAGTGGGCAGGGATTGCTTAACTCTATGCGGGGGAGGAGGTGCTTGCTGATGATAGTTGTGTTAAAATAACCAAGCCGGCCCTGAATCTCTTTCTTTATGCTGCTATAAGAATGGCTTTGACACCCAGGCTTTGCGTGGTATTTGAAGATGCCGGGGCAGGCATTACTGCAGCCAAAGTTTTGGAAATGAACACCATGGGGATCGGTCCTGCCAAAAGAGTAGGAAGCGCTGATTATATTTATTACTCTGTTTTTGATCCCAGGCTGGAGGACATTATCTGACGAAGGAGAGCAAAGCTTAAAATGGAGCGAAAAGATTTTGGATACATCATTGAAGGGACAATGAGTTACCTGCATATTTTGTTTTACGGTAGTCACATAGTCCGTTTTGTTTACAGTGATCAAAAAGAAGTGCCGCCTTCGACTATGGCCATGATTCATGCACCGAAAAAGGCAGTTGGTTCTCCGGAGCACTACACATTAAAAACAGAAAAACTAGCTGTTAATGTGGACCGGAAAACACTTTCTGTTAGAATATCCGATCAATATGATCATACCCTCAGTGAAGATCTGGGGATTGCTTTTAGCGAGAAAAGGATAGAAAAGAAAAGGTTATGGGAAATCGGGATTTACGGTAATGGGGAAAAATATACCTGGTTAAACCAACTGGGGGTTAAGACATCAAATTATAACAGTGATGTGTTACGGCAGGCAACGATTCATAATCCCATGGTGGAACAGATGCACACGGCAATCCCTTTCTATATTGGGGTAGCTCCCGGGCAGGCTTACGGGATATATCTTGATAATAGTTACCGCACCAGTTTTGATTTTGCTGTAAGTAATCGTGAAAAAATCAGTTTCCAGGCTGAAGGTGGATTTCTCGATTATTATTTCATATATGGCCCTACCGTAGCTGAAGTAATAAAAAACTATTCTTTACTGACCGGTACTCCACCTATGCCGCGCAAGAAATTCTTAGGCTATCATCAGAGCCGTTACAGCTATAAAACTGAGGACGAATTGCTTGCGGTGGCAGAAAACTTAATTAAACATAAAATACCCTGTGATGTTTTGTATATCGATATTGCTTATATGGATGCGTATAAGGTTTTTACCATCAGTGAAAAACGTTACAAAAATTTTAAGGCGACCTTGCAAAAGCTTAAAAGCATGGGCTTTGCTGTAGTAGTTATTGTCAATCCCGGGGTTAAAGTTGAAGAAGGTTACCATGTTTACGAAGAGGGCAGGCAAAAAGGCTATTTTGTAACTAAGCCCGGAGGCGATATATACCAGGGAGAAGTTTGGCCGAAACCAGCTGTATTTCCTGACTTTTTGCGCAGTGAAGTGCGGCAGTGGTGGGGTGGACTTCACCGGGAGCTCTTGGCGCAGGGGGTAGATGCTATCTGGAATGATATGAATGAGCCGGCAGATTTTACACAGGAAAACGCTACCCTCCCTGAAGATACCGTGCACCGGACAGATGATGGTAAAGAAGTGTCACATGCAGAAGTGCACAATATTTATGGTCTGCTGCAGACCCGGGCTACCAGGGAAGCGCTGGAAATGATCGAACCGAACAAAAGGGCATTTGTCCTTACCCGGGCCGCCTTTGCCGGGACTCAACGCTATGCTGCTTTGTGGACCGGAGATAATGCCAGTGTCTGGGAGCATATGGAATGCAGTATTCCGATGGTTACCAACCTGGGTTTAAGTGGTTTAGCTTTTACCGGTGCTGACGTAGGCGGTTACCAGGGTGACTGCAGTGGTGAGCTCCTGGTGCGTTGGACCCAATTGGGTGCGTTTTTGCCCTATTTCCGCAATCATAGTGAGATCGGTACTGTTCGTCAGGAACCATGGGAGTTTAATGATCAAGTTTTAGATATTACCCGGGAATATATTCGTTTGCGCTATTATTTATTAACATATTGGTATAATTTAATGAGAGAAAGTACGCTTACCGGGGCCCCGGTGGTAAGGCCCCTATTTTATCACCACCAGGATGACCTGAACACATATAATATTAACGATCAATTTTTATTTGGCGAGGGAGTAATGGTTTGCCCGGTTCTCAGGCCTGGGGTGAATCACCGCATGGTGTATCTGCCGTTAGGTTTGTGGCATGACTATTGGACTGGTGAAACACATGTCGGAGGCCGTTATATTACTCGCGAGGCGCCTCTTGACATTCTTCCGCTTTACATCAAAGCCGGGACTATTTTGCCGCATGATAGATTAATTTCTGCTCCGGGTTATGAGCAGACCGGAGGAGCAATCGACATGCACTGCTATGCTGGGGATAATGGCTTTTACCGTCTTTATATCGATGACGGTCTTACTAATAATTACCTGCAGGGGGAATACAGTGAGATGGAGTTATTTTTAGAAGATGATCCTGTTCAGCCCCTGGTAAAAGAAAAAATAACAAAAAAAGGTTTTCCTATTCCTGAGATAAGCTATAAAATCCACTTAAAAGATTGTAGATGATTAAAAATAAAAGAAAATCTT
>PWEB01000194.1 GCA_003553305.1 Syntrophomonadaceae bacterium | reverse complement strand
GGGTTTCCCACCTTAAAGAAGTCCCTGCCGGAACTTGCATCAGTTATGGCTGCACCTATGTAACAAAGGGTAATACACGGGTTGCCACGATCCCCCTGGGTTACGCTGACGGATACAACCGGTTAATGTCCAATAAAACCCATGTCTTGATCAATGGGAAACGCTTACCGCTAATTGGACGGATTTGCATGGATCAGTTCCTGGTGGATGTCAGCACCGATCCAAAAGTTAAAGAAGGAGACCAGGTCGTCTTGTTTGGAAAACAGGATCGGGAAAATATTCCTGTAGAAGAATTAGCCGGTACACTGGGAACAATAAATTACGAAGTACTCTGCGCTGTAGGCAAGAGAGTACCCAGGATATATTCATAAACACATAATTCCGGTTGCTATTTTGGGAATATTGTCGTAATATAGTAAATAGAACAATACGCTGAGGCCTTACTTCATTCAGGACGTATTCTACTAAGCTAATAAAAGGAGGGATCGGTTAATGCCGGCATACGAGTATGTCTGTCAGGATTGCAAAAAAATTACTGAAGTGCGCGCAAGTTACGAAGAAAAACAAAAAGGTCTGAACCCTAAATGTGAAAACTGCGGAAGCGAAAAAATGAACCAGTATTTTGGAAACATGACCGTTACCGCGACATTCCCCTTACATTAGCATATGCAAACTTTGAAAAGAAATAAGAAGGACCGCGATGTATGAAAATCGGTCCTTTTTTTTTACTCTATAACCTTATGATTCAGCCTTTTTCAGGATTATAGATGATCCCTCTTCAGCATCGTTCCATTTCTTAGGATCCCCCAGTAACCGGCCTACCAGGTTTACCGGACTGGCAGGTCTTATTTCTCCTGCTGTTGAAGCCGGAGTCTGCCCAAAAAAGATACAAAAACTGCACCCTTCCGGCCAGTAAGCTAAATCCCCTTCTTCCACTATTGACACAGCATTATCATGTTCAGCTTTAACAGGTATCTCAAAATAAATTTCCTCGCCCCAGGTGCTTACTTTACCTTCAATGGGCAAGTTTTCCCAAATCAGATCAGCAGTTGAAGAGTTGTTCAAGTCCGCTTTCATCTGCACCTGATCAGTTACAATACTTATCATTCTTGACACAATCAATCCCTCCATTACAATAGTTATGATTAAGATCTGAACCCAGAACTCCTGATTTAATTAGCCTAAAATTTCTCGAAAAACTGTGATCGTTTTTTCAATATCACTGCGATCGACATCCTTATTGGTAGTCAGGCGAACCCGGTCCGGTTCCATGACCACCGTGAAAATGCCTCTTTTTTCAAGCTCATTTCCCAACTGACGGACAGACATGTTGACAGGTTTAACAATAACAATATTGGTATCAACATCCTCAGGGTTAAAATCAAGCTCTTTCATTAAAGCCAATGCATCAGCTAAAAAACGAGCATTGGCATGATCATCAGCAAGTCGATCGATCATCGTCTCCAGGGCTACTATACCAGCTGCAGCAATTATTCCGGCCTGACGCATCCCGCCACCAAGCCTTTTCCGCCATCGTCTGGCCTGCTCAATAAAATCGCGAGGACCGGCAATAATTGAGCCTACCGGAGCGCTCAGTCCCTTGGAAAAACAGAACTGGACCGATGTGGTACAGGCAGTAAAATCCTTAACTGGAACACCGGAGGCCACAGAAGCATTAAAGATGCGTGCTCCATCAAGGTGGATTGGTAGGTTGTGCTTACAGGCAACCGCATATACTTTTTGCATATCTTCAAGCGGAACAATAGTCCCTCCGGCCCGGTTATGGGTGTTCTCCAGGCATATTAACGATGTCGGGGGAAGATGAATGTCATCCTGGCGAATAGCCCATTCGACCAACTCTGCCGAAAGAACACCTCTTTTCCCGGCCAGAGGCCGCGGCTGAACGCCGGCAAAAACAGAAGCGGCAGCAGACTCATAGTAATAAATGTGCGAATCAGCTTCCAGAATCACTTCACTGCCTGGTTCTGTGTGGGTCAGCACCGCAACCTGGTTGCCCATAGTTCCACTGGGCACAAATAAAGCTGCATCTTTTCCCATCATTTCTGCTGCCATTTCCTGCAACCTGTTCACCGTAGGGTCTTCTCCATAAACATCATCGCCTAATTCTGCTTCAAACATAGCCTTACGCATTTCCTCGGTAGGCAGAGTAACAGTATCACTGCGTAAATCAATCATAAATTATTTCCTCCCGGTCAGCATAGTTTTTGATTTTATTAAAAATAACCCAAATTATTCGATTTAAAGCTTTTTTCTTTTATTCAGCCCTGAAGAGTAAAGTAGAAGGTGGCACCATTCCCTGGCTCACCTTCACACCATATTCTTCCATTATGACGCTCAATAATTCTCTGCACAATACTCAATCCAATTCCTGTGCCGGGATACTCCTGAAAACTATGTAAACGTTGAAAGGCATTAAAAATTTTATCTGCTTTCTTGTTCTCAAAGCCGATACCATTGTCAGCTATAAAGTAGATTTTACAGCCATTGTTTTGCATTGCCCCAAATTTAATCCAGGCTGGATCAACTGCAGAGGTAAATTTCCAGGCATTACTCAGTAAATTATTCAGAGCAATGCGTAGGAGCGCTGCATCCCCGTTCACATACAAAGACGTTGTTATCAAAACTTCCACTTTTCGTTGAGGGTCGTTCTCTTTTAAGTATTGCACATGAGCCTCGACCATAGAGCTTAAGTCAACCTGATCGTAATATAACTCCTGCCTGGTCACACGGGATAATTTTAAAAGGTCATCAATCAATTCACTCATCTGGTAACTGGCTGAGACGACCCGTTTAAGATAATCAATGCCTTCTTCAGTAAGTCCCGCGCCATGATCTTCTAGCACAGCTTCACTGAAACCCTGAATACTGCGCAAAGGTGCTCGCAGGTCGTGAGAAACAGAATAAGTAAAAGCTGAAAGCTCTTTGTTCATCCATTCCAGTTCGGCAGTCCGTTCGTCAACCCTTTTCTCTAATTCCTCATTTAAATATTTTAACTCTTTTTCTGCTTCTTTTAAATTAGTTATATCTTTACAAACAGCCATTATTCCAATCGGCTTATTTGATTCATCTCTTAATATAGTGACCGTGCTATCCATCCAAATTGTCGACCCGTCTTTGGTGTATTCTTCAGTTTCGAGTTGAAATTTTCTAACTGTCTCAGAATCGCCTTTCTCTTCCAAAGCCATTTGCCTGTCAAATAACCTGAAAAATTTCTTTAGAGAATCAGTCGTCATTGTCTCCTCCAGGTTTCTCAAAACTGCTTCTTCCGGAGTAAAGCCCTTAATGTTAAAAACAGCAGGACTAACATAAAGATAGCGAAAATCTAAATCGAGGATACTAATCACATCAGCAGTATTATCAGCAATAAGACGATACTTTTCTTCGCTTTCCAGCAATTCATGTTCAATTATTTTACCTTTATAATAATAAGCAATTAAAGCTGAAGCAACCAAAAAAAACATTGCAATCAATGCAAGGGCAATATTTCTGCGCTCAGCAATAATAGTTTCGAACTCAGTCAGATATACCCCGGTACCAATAATCCATTCCCAGGGCTCGAAAGCGGCAACATAGGAAAGTTTTTCTTCAACTCGATCAGATTCTTCGTAATATTGCCAGGAATAGGAAACATGCCCCTCCCCTTTTTCTTTACTTATATCAACAAACTCTTGGAAAAGAAGGAACCCCTCCGGATCTTCATACTCATAAACATTCATTCCCTCAAGATCAGGCCTGAAGGGATGCACAATCACTTCATGGTTAAAGTCGTTGATCCAGAAATAATCAAGTTCCTGATCTCCATAATGCATAGAACGAATCATCTGACCGGCTTCTTCCTGAGCATCTTCACGGCTCATAATGCCCCTTTCTTCCATATTATGATAACGCTGCAGCACGGACAGCCCGACGTCAACCATCTCTCTTGTTTGCGCCATCTTTTCCTGACGTATATCATCACGCAATGAGGGTAAAATAAGAAAAATGTACATCAATGATATTACAATTAACAAAGTAAAAATTGCTAATAGCAGTTTTATGAAATTCCTCTTTTTTTTTGTCTTAGTTAAACTGCCAGCCATAAATATTAATACCTCTTCTGCAACCCATTGATAGCTAGTTCAATAAAAACTCAAACATCCTCTTGTTTGAATGGTAAAATTAAAAATTCAACCAACAATATCCAGCTGATTTCATAAAATGATTCATCAAAATCTGGCTTGCCTCGTACCTG
>PWEB01000219.1 GCA_003553305.1 Syntrophomonadaceae bacterium | reverse complement strand
CCGGTACCAGGGCAGTGCTTAAGATATTCGGACCCAGCTGTTCTAATTCTTTAATAGTATTTATCATCTCCTGACCCGTGTTATAGCCGGGGCAGAGCACTAACTGGGTATGAAACCTGATTCCTGCTTTAACAAGGCGTTTTAAATTTTCAGTTCCCTGTTGAGCATGCCTGGTCCCAAACATAGTGCGGCGTGTTTCGGGATTCATTGCATGCACCGAAACATAAAGTGGACTGAGCTGCAGTTTTATAATCCGTTCTAGCTCTGAATCGGTCAACCGGTTTAATGTGATAAAATTGCCGTATAAAAAAGAAAGGCGGTAATCATCATCTTTAAGATAAAGAGGTGAACGCAGACCGGGTGGATTTTGATCAATGAAACAGAATAGACAATTATTGCGGCAGCTCTGCAGCCTGGAGATAGTTGGCGGATCGAAACGCAACCCCAGGCTGTTACCAGGCGCTTTTTTAATCTTAATTCTGCGCAAAGAACCTTCTTCGGTTAAAAATAAGAGGCGCAGCCTATAATCAGCTTCTTTTATTTTATAGTCAATTATGTCTTCAATAGTGTGGTTGTCAATCCTGAGTAGTTTCCAGCCTGCCTTTATCCCGGCTGAATCTGCTATCGACCCGGCTGTTACCCTGTCCACTAGATGACCCTTTTCTTTGTTCATAACTATACCTCTAATTCAATCTAAAATTTCGCCGGGCATAACTTGAAAGATCGATGCCCCGCTGCTGCAGCCATTCAGCTGTAAAGCCGGATATGACCAAAGGAACTTGTTGAAGCTCTGCTATAGACTTTGTTCCAAGCATCATCATAATCTGGCGCATTTCATGCTCAATAGTCCTGATTTCATGAATCAGGGCTCGGCTGCCTTTTTTAAGTAAAAGATTGATGGGGAGCCCGGCCATCCCCACCGCATTTGCTCCAAGAGCCAGCGCTTTGGTAATGTCTAAAGCATGATTGACACCGCCGGATGCAAAGACATCAATATGTTTTCGGGACACATCTAAGACTTCGATTAAGCTTATAGCTGTGGGGATGCCCCAATTCTTGAAACTTTTTGATAATCTTTTACCAGACCGCCTGCTCTCAATTTCTAAAAAGTTAGTACCACCTCTACCTCCAACATCGATAGCACTAACTCCTGCCTTGATTAAATCTGCAGCCTGTTCCCGTGCAATACCGAAACCTACTTCTTTCACAATGACCGGAATCTGTATATTTTTACTGATTTGCTCAAGACGTTCAGTAGTATTCTTAAAACTGCGATCGCCTTCACCCATCATCAATTCCTGTGATGAGTTGAGATGAATCTGCAGCCCGTCAGCCTTGATCATTTGAACAGCTTTTTGAGCGGTGTCCGGGTCAGCATAAGAGCCAATATTGCTCCAGATAATACCCTCGGGACTTAGACGGCGTACTACCCGGAAGCTTTTTTCAGCAGCCCTGTTTTCCAGGGCTATTTTCTGAGATCCGACAGCCAGGGGCAGGCCGCATTCTTTTGCCACACCGGCCAGGGCAGCATTTATTATCAAGGCAAGCTTAGTTCCGCCGGTCAGGGCATTAATAAAAAGAGGCGAACGAAAAGTCCGCCCCATAATTACCGTTTTCAGGCTTATTTCGTCCAGGTTCTGATTCGGTAAGCAGTTATGTATCAGGTGGATGTCAGAAAAGTCTGCTCGACCTGGTATTTTGCGCAAGCTTTGATAAATATGCTCATTTTTTCGATGTAACCTGGGCATTTAACCCTGGTCACCTTCTTTATCGGTTCCTTCTTCTGATTCTTCTGGAGTTTCTTCTTCAGCTTCTTCTTGATAACTTTCCTGGTTATTAAAAAGGCTGCCAAAAACATCACCGAGGGTGACATTCCCGTTTTCTGCATCATCTGCCTGTGTATTATTCACATCAGCCATTACACCACGGGCATCTTTCAGGCTTAAACTGATGCGTTTTGCCTTTGGTTTAATCTCCAGGATTTTAACTTCTACTTCTTCTCCTTCGGTTAAGATTTCCGATGGATGCTTGACATGATATTCAGCCAACTGTGAAATATGGGCAAGACCTTCAACACCCGGTTTGATTTCAATAAAAGCACCAAAGTTAACCAATCGGGTTACTTTACCGGTGATAAACTGATCGCTTTCTAGCTCTTCAACTGCTTTTGACCATGGATCCGGCTGTATTTTCCTGATACTAAGGCTTATTCTCTCTTTTTCAGGTATAACCTCCAGGACTTTGACTTCTACTTCCTGTCCATTTTTAAGGACTTCGCTGGGATGTCCAACCCTTTCCCAGGATAGCTCAGATATGTGAACCAGGCCGTCAATACCGCCAACATCCACAAAAGCACCAAAATTTGTAAGGCGCTTGACGGTGCCGGTTATTGTTGAGCCTGTTTCCAGGGCCCTTAGAGTCTCTTCTCTTTTTTTCGAGGCCTCTTCTTCCATGATTTTTTTACGGCTTAATATTAGTTTTCTTTTTTCACGATCAAACTCTTGTACTTTAAACTGAAGGGCTTGACTTTCAAACTCTTTGAAATCGGGGATAAATTTAATATCCACTAGAGAGCCGGGCATGAATCCTTCATTGCCTGCTCCTAAATCAACAACCAGTCCGGCGTTGACAACTTGCTTAACTGTGCCCTCCAAAATCTCTTGACTGTTAAAAGCTTCTTCAAGTTCCTGCAGCCGTTTATCACTGGCCAGTCTTTTATGCGAAACGACTACATTTCCTTCCTGCTCATCAATGTCCAGTACGGTTACCTCGATATCATCTTCAGGGGTAAAAATATCACTGAGCGCTTTACCCTCTTCGAGGTGGACTTCTGCAGCAGGAAGGGTAGCCTCGCTTTTTGCACCGATATCGACATAGACTTCTTCGCCTGTAACCCGGGCAACTTTTCCTGTCACCTGTTCACCAACCTGGGCTACTTTTACATCTACCTCAAAATCAAGTATTTCTTCGTTACTGTCCTCCTGCTCATCCCTCTGTACTTGGCTTTCTTCATGCTCTGATTCTTTTTCTTCCTGTGATTCTTGTTCTTCGTTTGCAATATCCATGTTCTCGTTCTCCATACTCTCCATACTCTCCACGACCTCCTTAATCGTCCAGGGGGGAGTTGATGCACCAGCGGTTACAGCAATGTTATTGAATTGCTTAAAAAACGAATGGTCCAACTCCCCTGCATTAGTTATGCGGCAGGATGGTTTTAGCTGCCGGCAACAATCATAAAGGGCTCTTGTGTTAGCGCTGGATGCACTACCAACCACCACCAGTGCTTCAGCCCTTTGCGCCAATTTAGTAACTTCTTTTTGTCTTAATTTAGTTTCCGGGCAGAGTGTGTTATAGGTGTTTCCATCCGGATCTTTTTCTTTATAAAGTTTTTTGACTTGTTCATATTGCTCAGGATCACTTGTGGTTTGAGCAATTAATCCTGAAGGCGATTCTATTTCAATTTCTTCAAGTTCTTCTAAAGCAGATACTACAGTTACATTGCTCCCTGCCCAGCCAATTAAACCCTGTACTTCAGGATGCTGAGCATTTCCAAAAACAATTATATGATATCCCTTCTCATTTAATTCGGATGCTACCTTTTGAACCATCTTAACCCGCGGGCAGGTTAAATCTATAATCTCGACATTTTCTAATTGTTCAATTTTGTTTAATATTTCGGGAGTTATCCCGTGGGTTCGGATGGCTAAAAATGAACCCTTAACATCTTCTGGTTCGCTTACCGCATTGACATTATGCTGGTTTAAATGTTGAACAACTTCCTCATTATGAACCAGCGGCCCCAGAGTTGATCCTCCACCCTTTTTTTCAGCCTGATCTAGTAGATGGTAAAGGGCCCGGTTAACCCCGGAGCAAAAACCTGCTTTTTCTGCTATTGTAATCTGCAATTTATCACTCCAGCCCATAAATCTAGCTATATTTTCCTGGATGCCCAGAATCATTATGCTGTTCCGGGAGTAAATGCCTGATCTGCTTCATGATTTGAGAACTCATCTCTTCCAGTTGAGCATTTTTTTCTTCTTTATTCTCGTAATCAAGCGGAGACAGCACAAAAGGCGGGCCTATAAACACATTTAGAGGTTTAAATAGTCGGTATGGACCGGAAATACCAATCGGTAAGATGGGAACACCGCTGCGAACTGCAATCAATGCCGAACCCTTAAAAGCTTTTTGCAGCTTGCCGTTTTTACTGCGTGAACCCTCCGGGAAAAGACCTAGGACCTGACCTTCCTGCAATAGTT
>PWEB01000015.1 GCA_003553305.1 Syntrophomonadaceae bacterium | reverse complement strand
TTTAAAAAAAATATTGAAGAGGCGCCTTCACTTAGTGGGGTGAATGAAGCCAGGGAATGTATAGAAGCCCTGGAAAAGGAGCTTTTAGCTCAAAATGAGCAGCTTAATGCGGATCGTAAATCTTTAAAACAATTAGAAATGCGGGAACAAAAAATTGTAGACGAACGTAATGAGCTAAATGAAAGCATGTATGAGGGTAAGATTAAGAACGTCAAAGAACTCACCCAGATGCAGCGTAAAATGGATTTGCTGGCTGAAGAAAAAAAGAAGCTTGAAGAGGATATTTTGTTGCTTATGGAATCGATCGAAAAGCAGGAAGATGAAATCCAGGTTACAGAAGAAAAGTTAAATAAAAGCAAGCAGGAACTCCTGGAAAAAGAAAATCAGCTTGCAAGTGATCTCGATCATCTAAACCAGGAATTAGCTAAGCTGGAGGCAGAACGCGGCCAACTTGCTGAAAAAATTGAAAAAAAATATCTTGATAAATACTTGATATTATCCCAAAAAAACCAGGGGCAGGGTATTGCCAGAGTAGATGGCGATATATGTGGTGGATGCCGGGTTTTTATATCAGCTGCCCAGCGCGGACATCTTTACAATCCGAGTGCAATGGTGTATTGTGAAAACTGTGGAAGATTGCTGGTTAACCTTGATTTTCAGTAATTTTTGTGGAGGGATCTAGTTTGGCACAAAAAAAAGAAAGGCCTAAGACTTTGAAAAACCAACGCTGGGCGGCTATAGTTGCGGCAATCCTCGCATTCGGGATGGTTGCTTCAGTAGTAGGCGGTTATATTGGCCAGGCCATCGGCGGTGAATCTGTCATGCAAAATCAGCAGGCCGATCCTGAGCCGGAGGATTATCTGGCTTATTATGAAGGCGAGGTGGATCGCCTGGAAGAATATCTGGAAGAACACGATGAGCCCAGTCCAGTCGTCCTTCAGGAACTGGCTGATAATTATCGCTATTTAATATTTATTAAACAGATTTATTTTGATGATGCGGACACTTTAGAAGAGTATCAGGAGAGGTTGCTTGCTCTAAGCGAGACCCTTGTTGATAAAGAGCCGGATAATCCTGAACACCGCCTTAATTTGCTCAATCTCTATTTTGAAATGCAGGAGGACGAAGAGGCAATTGATGAAGAAATAGATGCTTTGCAGGAGGTTTTGCACGAAAATCCCGATCCAATGATTCACCTCTCTCTGATTGGATTATTGTCTTCGGTTGATGAAGAACAAAAATCCCGGGAAGAAGTTGACTGGCTGTACAGTTACCTCGATGGCCGGGTTGCCGATGGTAGGGCGGATACTGAAGAGCAGTACATATATTCTGTATTACTGGGTGAATTTTTAGATGACCCGGTTACTGCCGAAGCTATACTTGAGGGAATTTTGGAGGAAGAGAGCGAAGAAAGTGTTATTTATTCAGAAGCTCTGAACTATCTTAATCATCTACAGTCTGACAGCGATGATGAGGCAGATCCCATACCCTTCGACTAAAACCGGGAGAGGAAGAGTTAAGTAGAAACCCTATGGATAGAGAAAAACTAATCTGTCTTTTTGAAGAGCTCCGTAAGCGGTTAATTATCATTGCAGTCCTGGTTTTTGTTTTTGCTATAGCCAGCTTCACATTTAGCGATGAAATACGTCGGATTCTGTTGTTACCCGCTGACATGGCTTACGCTGAGTTGGATGCTGATGGCATTGATATGCAGTTGATATTTTTAACTCCATCCGAAGCGCTGATTGCCAATTTGAGGCTGGCATTTATAACAAGCGCAACTATAACCCTGCCTGTAATTCTTTATCAATTGCTTGCTATCGCTACTACCACAGCAGGGATGGCCAAAAAATCTGCTTACGTGCTTACCTTACTCATGTATATTCTTTTTGGTCTGGGTATTTCATTTGCTTACTTTGTGGTGTTACCTTTTGCCCTAAATTTTTTTATTGGTTTTTCCGGGGCAGACTTAATGCCCAGCTTCAGTATCGCCCGCTATATTTCTTTTACCACCGCTTTTATATTTTCATTTGGGCTTGTGTTCCAAATACCGGTTTTGTTTTGGTTTCTGGGCAGTATTGGACTGGTGGGCACTGAATTCTTACGACGTAACCGTAAATTTGCCCTTCTGATCATCATTATATTTGCTTCTATCCTGACCCCTCCAGATATCTTCTCCCAGGTTCTCATGGCCATTCCCTTAATGATCTTGTATGAACTGGGGATATTTATGGTCTATCTTTCCTGGCGCAAAAAGAAGAAACGTGAAAAAGCGGATGCTTCTGCCGGATAAGGTGCACCTGGCTAAAAAGATGAGTATAAATATAACCATTTAATCTTGCAATGACATCATGTTATTACATATAAAGCATTGTTGAATTATGCAAAGAATATCTTTTTCCGGGAAAGAAGGGAAAAACAGGCTTCTTATAGAAGTTAAAAATCAAATGCGATGTATTTATGAGAAAGGCTGTCGATAGGAATGAAATTAGCCGGTGATGGAGAATACCGGGGGGAACTTCTCAATAATAAACCGCATGGCAGGGGCACTTTGACCTGGCCGGATGGTAGCAGATACACCGGGGAGTGGAAAAATGGCTGCTTTCACGGCGAAGGCACCTTTATCTGGTCTAATGGTGACAAATATGAAGGTCAGTGGAAAGAAGATAAAATGCATGGTCGGGGCACCTATCTTTTTACAGATTGGCGTAAGTACGAAGGTGACTGGTATAATGACCAAATGCATGGTCTTGGTACTTACTATTGGCCAAGCGGTGAGAAGTATGAGGGTGAATTTTCCAACGGTATTTATGAAGGGCATGGTACATATTCTTGGCCTGACGGGAAAATTCATATTGGCAAATGGAAGAGGTCCTATCGGCATGGCGAAGGAAAAATGACCTGGCCGGATGGAAGGAGTTATTCCGGACAGTGGATTGAAGACCGTAAAGAAGGATACGGCCAACAGGTTTGGCCCGATGGCCGAAAATATGAAGGGCAGTGGAAAAATAACCGGATGGACGGTGCAGGCGTTTATACATTCTCCGACGGATCCCGGTATGAAGGTTTATTTAAAGAGGGCAGTTTCGCTGATAAAGGTGTTTTTGTATTTCCTGATGGAGCAAAGTATCGGGGGAAATTACAAGAGGGGATGCCTCACGGAAAAGGGACCGCCCACTTCCCGGATGGAAAACAGTTTAACGGCAGGTATGAGCATGGTCGCAATGTCGGTAAGGGTCTATGTTTTTTCTCTGACGGCGCAAAGTACAGCGGTGAAAGCAAAAATAATCTTCCACATGGTGAAGGCAGGCTTTCTTTTAGGGATGGTTCCTACTTTGTCGGTATGTTTAAGAATGGCAAAGCGGAAGATTCCGGAACATTTTTCTTTGCTGACGGTTCGAAATACAGTGGCGATTTGAAAGATGGTCGTCCTCATGATCAGGGAAGCGTTACTTTCCGCAGCGGAATAAAATACAGTGGTGATTTCAAGGAAGGCCAGCGGCACGGTAGTGGGACTCAGATCTTTCCTGACGGCACAGAATATAGAGGGGAATGGTTTGCTGATCAAATGAACGGTCAGGGCATCAACTATTTCCCTAATGGTGATTGTTACGAAGGTTTTTTTAAAAATAACCACTGGGATGGCCAGGGATTATTAGAGCAGGCCGATGGGTCTAAATGGCAGGGAACCTGGCAAGAAGGAAAAATGCATGGATATGGATACTGTTTTTTTGACTCCGGAGGGAAGTATGAGGGTGAGTTAATTAAAGGTAAGTTCCATGGATGGGGGAAACGGACCTGGGCTGGAGGAAGTTTATATGCCGGGCGCTGGTGGAAAGGCATGAGACATGGTTATGGGACTTATCTGCCGGTCGCGGGTGAAAAATATAGTGGAGGATGGTTTTTGGATCGGCGCCACGGATCAGGCCGGGTGATTCCCTTGCAGGGTAAAGCTCAAAAGGGAATCTGGGTTTTTGGGTTTGGTCCTTTCAGGATTAAAGAAGAGAGCAATAAATATACATAAAATTATTATCTGGAATCACTTGAGTTGGCTGATATGGTCTGGAAATAAATGTACTATTGGTTTGACATACCAGGCGATCACGTTAACTATTTAAATTTATAATAAAAAAAGGGGAGGGGAATAAAAACTGATGTCGGAAGCTGAGCAGAAAGTATACGAAACACTTGATCAGCTGGATGTTTATTATAAACGTTACGAACATCCTCCGGTTTATACCGTAGAGGAAGCTAAGCAGTTCTG
>PWEB01000030.1 GCA_003553305.1 Syntrophomonadaceae bacterium | reverse complement strand
GGCATAGTAATCATCTATCGCAGATGAATGAGCCTTTATAGTAAAGTATTCTTTAAGCATGCCCTGCCCCGATAAGTCGGAGTAGATGGATGATTTGCGTGACATGTTTATACTTCTCCAACAATAGGGGGGGGGTAGACCATTCCCTGCGGACGCATGGTATTGCCGTCTTCTTTGGGAATATATGCGCTTCTGAACGATTGTGGCCTGTAACTCCACTTCTTCAGTCTCTCTAGCAGGTCGTTCATGTTTTCCGTTAGATTGGCTTCATATTCTGTTTTAGTGCCCTGGTCTACACCTGCCGCTTTGTTGATCGGGATTTCCCGGTGACATTTTAGCAGCAGTGGGATTACCGGCAGTCGAGTACACAACCTGCATAAACACTGCAAATAATACATTTGTGTCCTACCTGCCAAACCCACCTACTGCTTAATTAAAAGTTATGTGTTCCAATTCCGGTCATTATACCATTATTAATCTCATTTAAGTCATAAGGGGTTTCCTGGTAAACGTAGTAATTTAACCAGTTGGCGAAAAGCAGGTTTGCGTGGCCCCGCCACTTGACCAGGGGCTCCTTTTCAGGATCATCATTTGGAAAGTAATTCTCGGGCACGTTTATTTTTAGCCCTCTCTGGACATCCCTCTCGTACTCTTCTTTCAGGGTCATAGAATTATACTCTGCATGACCTGTGACAAAAACCTGACGTCGATCCTGTGTTGCAACAATGTAGACTCCCGCCTGATCAGATTCTGAGAGGATGTCAATCCCTTCTGCTTTTTCTATATCAGCTTTTCGTATTTCAGTATGCCGTGAGTGTGGAACATTAAACAGGTCATCGAAACCGCGCAGCAGACGTGAATTGGGAATATTTACTATGTGAGGGAAAACACCAAACAATTTGTTTTCCAGGGGATAATTGGGAATACCAAAATGGTGGTATAGCCCGGCCTGGGCTCCCCAGCAGAGGTGCATGGTTGAAAAAACATTTTTTTTGCTCCAATCCATGATCGCCTTAAGTTCGTCCCAATAGTCAACTTCCTTGAAATCGAGAAGTTCTACCGGGGCTCCGGTAATAATCATGCCGTCAAACTTATAGCCGCTTATCTCTTCAAAGGTACAGTAGAACTTGGCCAGGTGTTCTCTTGAAGTATTCCTGCATTCGTGGGAACAGGGGTGCAGCAGAAATATCTCTACCTGCAGGGAGGAGTTGCCCAGCAGCCTTAAAATCTGAGTTTCGGTCACAATCTTGCTCGGCATCAGGTTAAGGATTAAAACTTTCAGTGGGCGGATATCCTGGTGAAATGCTCTTTTTTCGCCCATCACAAATATATTTTCATTGTAAAGTATTTCATTGGCCGGTAGGTTGTCAGGTATTTTTATTGGCATATCTGTATCCTCTTGGTTTATTGAACTGATTTCTTCAAGGCCTGGTCAAGGTCGTATATCAAATCGTCGACATCTTCTATCCCGATTGAGAGCCTGATCATTTCCGGGCTGATGCCCGCGGTTTTAAGTTCGCCCTCTGAAAGCTGGGCATGAGTAGTGCTGGCTGGATGGATGACAAGTGATTTTGCATCTGCCACATTAGCCAGAAGTGAGAACAGCTGAAGGCTTTCAATGAATTTTTTTCCTTCTTCTTTACCGCCTTTAAGGCCAAATGTAAAAATTGAACCGGGCCCCTTTGGAAAGTATTTTTGAGCCAGACCGTAATATTTGTTATTCTTAAGCCCGGGGTATTTAACCCAGGAAACACGGGGGTGATCCTGCAGGAACGCAGAAATTGTTTTTGCATTTGATACATGTTTTTCTACTCTTAACGAGAGAGTTTCCAATTCCTGAAGAAACAGAAAAGAGTTAAAAGGACTTAAAGCTGCTCCCGTGTCGCGCAAAAGCTGAACCCTGACTTTAATGATATAAGCCAGTGGTCCGCAGGCTTCAACATAGTTTAAACCGTTATAGCTGGAGTCCGGTTCGGTGAAATCCGGGAACCTGCCGCTGGCCGCCCAGTCGAATTTACCCGAGTCAATAATTACTCCCCCGATTGAGGTGCCATGGCCGCCGATAAATTTTGTAGCAGAATGCACAATAATATCTGCGCCAAATTCTATCGGCCTGATCAGGTAGGGGGTGCCGAAGGTGTTATCAATAATCAGGGGCAGACCGTGACTGTGGGCAATCTTAGCTATTTCTTCTATATCTATAATGTTGGTATCCGGGTTGCCGATACTTTCTATGTACAGAGCTTTTGTTTTTTCATTAATCTGCGTTTTGAAATTATCAGGATTGTCCGGGTCAACAAAATGGGTGGTAATCCCATAGCGCGGCAAGGTTTTGGAGAAAAGATTGTAAGTCCCTCCGTATAAGGCGCTGGCTGAAACTATTTCATCCCCGGTTCCGGCAATGTTAAGTATGGCGTAGGTAATAGCTGCAGATCCCGATGCCACGGCAAGTGCGCCAACTCCGCCTTCAAGGGCAGCCATTCGCTTCTCAAATATATCGGTTGTAGGATTCATAATCCGGGTATAAATATTTCCAGGCTCCTTCAGGGCAAAAAGGGCGGCAGCATGGTCGGTATCCCTGAAAACATAAGAAGTTGTCTGGTAAATAGGTACTGCTCTTGCTCCGGTTGCAGGGTCAGGCTCTTCCTGCCCGGCATGCACCTGCAGTGTATCAAAGCCTAGATCTCTTTTTCCCATTAAAGTCGCCTCTTTCTGTGAGTCAAGGTCTCTCACATAAATAATATATAATTTGTAGAAATAGTCGTATTTCATTTTAATCAAAGAGGGAGCGAATGTCAAGCACGAACAACTAGATCGGATTAAAATATCAAATTGGGACTCATTACAGGTGGGGATCCTTTAATGATCAAATCAAGATTAAATACAATTTGGCATACTATACAAACAATAAAACACTACTGTTAAATATTTACATGTTTTAGGAAAGGGAAAAACCCTTATAGAATAAGGGGCTTTCTGGAACCGGCAAGAGGACTTGAACCCCCAACATGCTGATTACGATCAAACAATTTTCCGGCAAGGCAGTAAGTTCAACCGCCGTAGCCCATCCTGGCTGATATCTTATCAGCTATCTCTCTGACAACTTCGGAAAGTTCATTTTTCATATAATAAGAAGTAATCCGGTTACTGGGTCCGGAAACTCCAATGCTGGCTACAGCATTTCCTTCATGATCATATACCGGGGCGGCAATGCAGCGAACGTACTCTTCCATTTCACCCCAATCAAAGGCATACCCATCCTGCCTGACCCTGGTTAGCTCCTTTTTTAAATGAATCGGATCGGTAATTGTTTCATTTGTATACTTATCAAAGGTTATATTATCTAAGATATAATCGACTCTTTCTTCAGGTAGACAGGCCAGGAGAGCTTTGCCGGAAGCGGTACAGTGAACCGGTCCCCTGTTCCCCACCCTTGCAAACATTTTAACGATGATATAGTTATGCGACTCAACTTGATCAATATAAACTATCTCGGTGCCATCTAGCAGCGCGAGGTTAGCTGTTTCGTTACAACGCTCAACGAGTTTTTCCAGGTAAGGCCGGGCAACTGTTCTGATGTCGGAAAAAGAGTAAACCGCATTAGCTATTTTCAGCATCTTAAGTCCCAGCCGGTATTTACTACTTCCTGTTTCCTGCTCCACATAACCCCGGTGTAAAAGGGTTGCTAAAAGACGGTGCACCGTGCTCATATTGAGATCTACTTCTTCGGCGAGTTCTGTGACTGTTACCGGCGCTCCAATTTTAGCCATCACTTCCAGGATGCTTAGAGCCCGCTCAAGCGATTGAACATATTTCACATCCCTGGAGTTCATTTCATCTTGTTTCACTGCCTTCGGTCTCCCTTTTTCAACCATTAAGTTGTCCCCCCGCTCTTTCATTCAGCTCATTAACCAAAAAGAAGCCGGTTATAGTAAAAGCCACTCCGAGCAGAAATGCAGGATAATAGCTATTAGTTAATTCGGCAAGATAGGCAGCAGCTAAAGGACTGAGACTGCCGACAATACCAACCGCGGTAAAAAGCATACCGTAATTAAGCCCAAAGTCCTCCAGGCCAAACAGGCGGCCCACAATAACAGGAAAAGAGGTATAAAGACTTCCGTAACTTAACCCTAATAATGAAGTGGCTATAACCAGGACCGGCCAGTTCCAGCCGCTTAAAAAAAGTAACATCGATAGCAACATCAAAAAAAACGCTGTCCTGAAGTTGCCCAGGTAGCCGATCCGATCACAGAGGGCACCCCCAAAAATCCG
>PWEB01000203.1 GCA_003553305.1 Syntrophomonadaceae bacterium | reverse complement strand
GCCCGATTAAGACAATATCTTCGTACTCCTCCTGAAGCACTGCTTTAGCCTGATCCAGGGGCTCGTAATTAAAGTCCAGGCTCTTTAAAGCTGCCCTTGTATGCGGTCCGGCAAAAGGCCCCGCCCCAAGAACCAGGAGATCTGAAGGAGTATCGATATCAAATAAAAGTCCAAGAGTATGCGGCATTAACTCCATACTCAAACCCAGTTGATCGCGCAGGGTCATAGCCAGGCTGTTATCCATGGCCGGTAGTTCAGCCCGTTCAATTTCTTCAGGCACAGTAAAAGCAGTCAAATCCACTGATTGAGTATTGTTGGTATAAACAAACTGCTCAGTATTGAGCAGTTTATGGCAAATCATATTCAGTTCATCAATCTTGATCAGCGGACAACCGGCTCCGTTCAGACAGAAAACCCTGTCAAGATCATGTTCTTTAATCGCCGCCTGCAGTTCCCTGCCGAAATGGAAGTCATCTGCCTCCATTGAATTAAGAAAGACCTCTGCACCCAGGTTTTTTGCCGGATCAATCAACTCCGGACGATTGGTATAAAGGTAAATCCTATCCAGAGAGGGAACATGATTCATCTTTTCCAGATTATCGAGCAAAGCTGCCTGGCGGACCCTGACCATCATTTCTTCGACCTTACTTTTAGGTTGAGACCCTTCAAAAATGACAGCACTAACTGTTTTGCCCATAAACAGAACCTCTCCCTGCTGCAAGCCCGCGGGCATGTTCACCTTTAAATTGGTTAACGTCAAAATAACATTTATTCTGGTTCAATTAACCCGTAATTACCGTCCTTGCGCTTATAGATAACATTTGTCGCATCGGTTTCAGCATTAGCAAATACAAAAAAGCTATGCCCGAGTAAATCCATCTGCAGGATTGCTTCTTCGACAGTCATCGGTTTGAGAGGAAAACGCTTGGTCCTGACCACCTGGGGCTGGTCATCTTCTTCCTGCTCTCTTTCTTCAGCTTCAATAGCGGCGTGTTTCTCACTCATTATACGCATTCCTCTTTGCCGCATCGATTTGTTCATCCGGGTCTTATATTTTTTAACCTGTCTTTCAAGTTTTTCTATAACCTGATCAATCGAAGCATACATATCTCCGGTTGATTCTTCACCTCTCAGAATAAGCCCGTTTAAGTTAACAGTCACTTCAACGATATGCTCATCGCGAATTACACTTAAAACCACCTGCACATCGGCATTTTCATCAAAGTGCTTGTCCAGTTTGCCTATTTTTTTATGTGCATAATCTACCAGTGAAGGCGTAGCATCGATGTTCTTGCCTCGCACATTCAGATTCATATTTCTCAACCTCCTGACTCTTTAGTTTAGATTATTATATTACTATAGTACTATTCAGCAGTCCAGTCCAAATTACCTGCCTGAGAAAGTTGTCAGCTTAAATATTATTAAAAATTAATCGGCCTACCATTGGTCCAATCCGGCATAGAAACCAGAGCGGTGTAAGTCCCTTAAATTCGGATTATATGCAATTACTGCTCCGTAAACCCGGGTTCCCCTGCCATGTAAAATGGAAGCCGCTTCCTTCATCGTTGAACCGGTCGAATATACATCGTCTATCAGCAGCACCGTTCCAACCGGGGGAGATTTTTTAATGGATTTAAATGCACCGCGGACATTTTCAAATCTTTCCAGGCGGGAAATTGCGGTCTGGGTGTGGGTATGCCTGTGCTTAATTAACAGGTGAAGGCATGGAACATTCAGAGTTTGCGCAGTATAACGGGCAAGTAGAGCGCTTTGATTATAGCCCCGCTCATTTTCCCGCCTGCAATGGAGCGGGACAGGCACAACCAGGTCGGGGAAACAGTATTGCTGAGACACGATCTCCGAGGCCAACCATTTACCCAGGGGCCGGGCTACAGAGCGGCGATTTTTGTATTTAAAATCATGAATTAAACGCCTCCACTTTTGGTCATAGAGAGCAAGGGTAAAAAGTTCGTGCAGCGGAAAATTATCGGACAGACAGGAACAGGGGGCCAATCCTCTGTAAAAACCTTCACAGTGTGGACAGATTTTGCCTCCGGGATGATAACTTTCCAGGCAGGAATTACAAAGTGGGGATCCATAAGCTCTCGGCAGAACTTCGCGACAAAGCAGGCAGCGGTCAGGAAAGAAAACGTGTAAAAAATTGTCAATCCAACGAGGCTCCGGCTGGCGATATCTCGGGCTTCCCCGAAATCCGTTAATCATGCTTCGTGGTTTTCAAGCGGCCGTCTAAATAAGTAAAGCGCTCTTCAGCCTTGTTATTTCTCACGGCTATAGCCAGGGCCTTCTTACTGCCAACCAGGACCGCGAGTTTGCGGGCCCGGGTAATCCCTGTATAGAGCAGGTTCCGCTGGAGGAGCATATAGTGCTGAGTCAGAACCGGCATAATAATGACCGGATATTCACTACCCTGGCTTTTATGGACTGAAACCGCGTAAGAAAGAACAAGTTCATCGAGTTCTGTAAAATCGTAAGCCACCGGTCGGGGCTGGAGAATATCCCGGAATGTTACAACCAGTTCGGCTTCTTCTTTGTCAATGGCTGTAATTAGTCCTATGTCGCCATTAAAAACTTCTTTTTGATAATTATTGCGGATCTGCATCACTTTATCTCCGAGACGATAAGCGGTTCCTTTGCTGTAAGCTTCCACTTTATCCCGGGCAGAAGGGTTCAAGGCTTGCTGGAGCAGCAGGTTCAGACGATCAACACCGGCTGCTGTTTTGCGCATCGGGGTCAGCACCTGCAGATCAAGCAAAGGATCATAAGGCCCGTAGTTTGGCAGGCGTTCCTGGCAAAGCTGAACAACTAATTGGGCCGCCTGCTCAGGATCCTCTTCATTCATAAAAAAGAAGTCCTTACGCTTAACATTTAAGTAGGGCATTTCACCCTGGTTGACCCGGTGGGCGTTGACAACAATCATGCTCTCCCGGGCCTGGCGGAAAATATAGCCAAGGCGGAAACACTGTATTTCTTCTGAACCAATCAAGTCCCTGAGCACGTTACCCGCACCTACCGCTGGAAGCTGATCAACATCACCGACCATGATTAAGCGACATCCGGAGGGCAGGGCTTTAAGAAGATTATACATAAGCATCAAATCAACCATTGAAGCTTCATCAATAATCACTACCTGGGCTTCAACCGGGTTGTCTTCATTGCGTTTAAAACCAAATCCTTCACCGTCTGTATAGTTATATTCAAGCAGGCGGTGGATGGTGAAAGCTTCTTGCCCGGTTGCTTCGGTCACTCTTTTTGCAGCCCTGCCGGTTGGAGCAGCCAGGAGGACTTTTTGCCTGAGCAGCTGAAATGTGGAAAGCAGCGCTTTGATAGTAGTGGTTTTCCCTGTTCCCGGGCCTCCGGTAACAATCAGGACCCCGTTATGCAGAGCTTCGCTTAACACCTGCAGCTGTTCATCTGTTAAATGTGGGTTTTCGTGCTTAACTGCACCTAAAGCCTGGGTGATTTCTAATGAAGAATATGGTCGGGCAAGCTCGCTGAGCTGACGGAGCAGGCGGGCAGCACCCTGTTCAGCATGGTAAAATGGAGCATAATAAACTGCTTCCCCGCTTTCCAGCTCTTCACAATAAAGCTTTTTCTGATCAACCATTAAATTGAGTTGCTTTTCAAGATATTCAACCTGAAGACTTTCTTCGGTAACATCAAGTAGCTCTTTAATACGTTCAAAAAGGAGTTCGCGCGGCAAGTAAACATGGCCTTGCTCAGCAGCACGGCTGAGGGTATAGGTAATGGAGGCCTGAACCCTTTCCGGAGAGTCTTCCGGCAAGCCCAGTTGGCGTGCTATCTGGTCGGCTGTTTTAAAGCCAATTCCAAACACATCCTCGGCCATACGGTAGGGGTTTTCCTGAACCTGTTTAATTGTTTCAGATCCATAACGGCGGTACAGCCGCATAGCCTGCCCTACCCCGACCCCATAACCTTGCAAAAAAACCAGCACGTTTTGAACATCCTTATACTGGCGATAACTTTTTAAAATCTCGGCTGCTTTTTTTGCCTTGATTCCTTCCACTTCTTCCAGGCGGTACGGCTCGGATTCCATAATCTCAAGCGTATCAAGACCGAAATGATCAACAATTCTTTCAGCAGTGACCGGACCAACGCCCTTGATCAGTCCCGAGGAAAGATAACGCTTTAAACCTTCTTCAGTTGCAGGAAGAAGGCGTTCCCACTGATCAACGGAAAACTGTTTACCGTAGCGATGATGAGTTATCCACTGGCCGTTGACAAGCAGATTTTC
>PWEB01000123.1 GCA_003553305.1 Syntrophomonadaceae bacterium | reverse complement strand
TTGATTATCTCTGTTCCAAGTTCTTCAGCAATTTTGTAAGCTCCCAGTTTCTCCATAACTTCAGAAGTTTGAACCGGACCGCTTCTTTCGCCGATGGTGATTTTTTCTGCACCCAGTTCCTGTAAATATTTAATCAGCTCCCGCAAGGTTTCCGGATCAGTAGAACCCGGGTAAGGGTCAGCGGTGTTAAAATTTGGCTTGAGGATTACTTTTTTGCCCTGGACCGGATTGATGTCGAGCAGCTCTACACTTTTCCTGATCCCCTCCTCCCTTTTTCCAGTCTTGACCAGGGATACTCTAAACTGTTTACCGGCGTTCATCATAAATAATGCCTCCTATTAATTATCCAACCGCACTATACGTTGTAAAACTCAAGATATCACAAAGCAGCAGGTGGAACAAGCTGAAGTTCAGGTTCTATATGCGTTGAATGCCGCATATTTGATATCTGGTGCCATGGCTCCGGAAATCAATCTTTATAAAGTGACCGACCCTTAATAGATCAGTTTAAGCTTTTTCCCATTACTAAAAATTGCTCAGTCTCATATTTGCCAAAAGTATTTTCCAGGTATGACTGCAGAACTTCGTGCTGCTTTTGAAGCAAATTAAAACTATAATACTGATACCCTTCCTCTGCCCACTGATTGATCATTAAAAACAGGGAGGGCAGGTCTTCAACCGGTGCATCTAAATATCCTAAGACCAGGTGGTCTTCAAGTTTATCTTTAACCACTACCATCATCCCCCACCCAGAACCCTGGCCGGAGAATAGATAAACCTCTTCTCTTCTAATAGCCTCTAACAGATACTGATCAGTAAGGGTACGGCAAATGAATCCGGGGCAAAATATCAAGCTATTTAAAGCTTCAGAAGCCGGCCCGGATGATATAAATCTTTTGAGATCAGACAGGTCTGATTCAGAACACAGCTTTAATGTTATGGAGTTTTCGGGAGCAGCGCATGCAGTGCGGTTAAGCGTTGCCCGGTAAATGATTTGCCGCTTAGCCCCGGTAACCGAAAAACCCAACCCCTCGGCCACCCCTAAAGCCTGGTAATTATCCGGTGCTGTGAGCAGCCGAATAACCTTCAAGCCCTCATTTCTTGCCACTTCAAGCAAGTAACTGTTTAATTTATAGGCAATTCCCTGCCTCCGGTAGTCCGGATGAACACGCATGCCATGGAGCCAACCTTCAGTTGCAGACAAGAAAGAAAGGGCACAACAAGCTACCAGATCACCTTCATGCCAGGCCAGGTAAAGACCTCCGGATTCTTCTTTAATCCATCGGTCGACTACCCGGTCGAGATAATCATTTTGAAAATGGAGACTTAAGTTTACTATGGCTTCTTTATCAACAGGGGTTGCTTTTGTAATAATGAAATTCAAAGGTATCTTACACCGGCCTTTTCCTGATCAGCTGTTATAAGCATTATACATTAAAAAAAACTTATCTAGTGGGATGAAATATGATTCATATCAATATTACACTCTAGCTCGATAAACCCGTTATTTACTTCAGTTCTAATTCAGTGAGACTCGCAACCTGTTCGTATACCACATCGATACGTCTAGCAAGTCTTTGTTGCCCTTCTGGCAAGGATATCTGCAAGCGCTTGTCTAAGTCTGCATTGATTTGCCATTGCCGGATGACCTGCTTCCTTGCCACTGGTAATAATTATTCTTAATTATTCATTCAATGACTGACGTTCTAAAATCTCCAGAAAGATCTCGATCAGATCCGGGTCAAACTGCTTACCTGCACATCTTTTAAATTCAGCAGCTATTTCATTTTTCGCTAGCGCCTTCTTATAAGGTCGCCTGTTACTCATCACCTCATATGCATCAGCAATATTGATGATGCGAGCCAGTAAAGGTATCTGCCCATTGCTTAATCCCCGCGGATAACCAGATCCGTCCCATCTTTCATGGTGAGCAAGGATCTCTTCGGCCACACATGCAAAATCTTCTGTAGCCTGGGCAATTCTAAAGCCAGTTTCCGAATGTTTTTTGATCATAGCCCACTCTTTTTCTGTTAAATCCTCACTTTTATTTAATACTTCTTCAGGAATGTTTATCTTGCCGATATCATGCAGGGTAATCAGTAAGTTCAGCCTGTTCAGTTCAGCGTCAGAAAGTGAGATTTGAACACCGATTAATTGGGCAGCCTTTTGCATTCTGCGGGTATGCACTTCTGTCTCATAACTTTTCGCTTCCAGAGTTTTTAAGAGATTTTCGAGGACAGTACTCCTAATACTACGGGGTTTACTTGACTTTTGCCAGTACATATCGTCTTCTGCATCGATTAAAATCTCACTCAAGTCCATTTGTCCACTTTCGTTGACCGCTATACCCAGGGACATGGAAATCGGAATTTCTTTTACAAAAAATTCACTCGCAGTATTGATCACTCTTTGAGCAATGGCTTTTGCTTCTTTCTTAGATGTTTGGGGTAAAATAATTACAAACTCATCACCGCCCCAGCGGGCAATGATATCTTCTTCACGGCAGGCAATTTTCAATATTTTTGCAGCGTACTTTAAATGCTGATCACCGATATTGTGGCCATAGGCATCGTTAATAAGTTTAAGGCCGTTTAAGTCGGTCATGATCAGGGAAACAGGCAATTGTCTGCCGGTATTCAGCCTCTTCATTTCTTCTTCGAGAAATCTCCGATTATAGAGTCCTGTTAATTGGTCATGGTAAGTCATGTAATAGATCTTTAGATGGTCAGAATACCTCGACAGAGCGTTAGAGATTATTTCTGCAATCACTGAAAGAATAGTCTCATGCTCTTCGGTCCATTCTTTCTTCTCCCGGATTGTATCAAAACCTAATGCTCCAAATACTTTGCCTTCCTTGATTAAGGGTACAGAAATAACAGATCGTAAGTTTTGAGAGGTAAATATTTGCCATTCTTTCTCGAATTCCGGCAGTAAGCTTTGCAGATCGGTAATGCACACCATTTTTTTTGATTTAATTATTTCTGCCCACCGGGGAAGACAATTCAACGGTTGATCCTGCAGTTTTGAAATCAGTGTCTCAACATCTTTTGTACACCATTCGTGGGTCATACTCCGGCTTAACCCATTCTCAGAAAACTGAAAGATGTAACAACGGTCGACTTCGAAAAATTGACCAGCCAGTTTAAGGACATGATTTATACCTTCCATTAATCTTTCTGCCGGCAGACTGACCAAATGAGAAGAAAGGTTTGCAATCATTTTTTCGAATTGCAGACGATATTGCAAGTCATATTCAGTTTTCTTGCGTTCAGTGATATCAAAAATGTAATGCACATATAAATCCTCCGAATACGGGGCCCAAATCCCTTCGAACCATTTATCCAGGTAATAAACTTCGGTTCGTTGAATCTGGCCCGTTTCCCACACTTTATGGGCCAGGCAAAACGGGCAGGGATCATCACGCTTACCGCTTACCCGGTAACATGTCTGACCGGGCAGGCCACCAACAGCACGACCGGTTTTATTAGCGGCAATAATTTCCCGCGTATCTTTTTTCAGAATATAAGCGACACAGCTGGGAATATTGTCCAGGAGGACTGTTCGCAGCTGCGCTTCTCTGGACAGATCCTTTTCCGCTTTTTTTTGCTTGGCATTGATAGCATCTAAATCCGATAGCAAACGGACCAGCTCAATATTGCTGCAGCTTTGACTTGACAACATATGGATCAGTTTGACATAA
Source organism: Syntrophomonadaceae bacterium (assembly GCA_003553305.1). GTDB lineage: Bacteria > Bacillota > Dethiobacteria > DTU022 > DTU022 > B1SED10-74M. Next base: position 14,252 of record PWEB01000123.1, on the reverse strand, counting down.
AAACTCATCACTTTGTACACGGTAGTCCTGTCCCAGCGGGGAACTTTTTCCAAAGCTTTTAAATATTCCTTTTCCTCAAACCCATATTTTCTGGCCTGGGTTCTATATTGCTCATAATCAACTGTTTCATCTGCAAAAAAGAATTGTCCCAAAAATAAATTGCCAAGTCTTTTACCGTTAATAATGATAGGAGTTGCTATATCCCACATATTGTTCTTGCATCTGTATAGCCTGAATTCTCCTTCGGCAATATCTTTAACAAGCTTGGTATCACTTTCAACACAGTGTTTTGCTGATTCCGGATGAACGCGATGAAAGCTGGTGCAGATCTCCTGCCACCCGGTACGGACAAGAATATTACCTTTCATATCAATAATGGTCATTCCGATTCCGACAAAACTAAAAAAATCATCCATCATGGCCTGCACTGCTTCAACATCAATAACATCGGCCAGGGTAAGATTATCTATATCCGCCGGATTTATTTCCCGGTCAGACATGACTCTGAGATATCCTGAGGCTTCCGGTAAGTTTTCAATGTAGAATCGGTCTTTACCATTTTTAGGATTCAGAAAAGTTCACTCCCCAGCTCTCTAAAAATAAAAATACCCACCAGCTAGCCTGACGGGCAGTAACTAAACATTACCCAGAACCGGCAGCTGGCTGGCTGTAGCATTATTAGTGCTTTAGCCCCTTTAGCTTTGCGCCACTATCTTTCGATAATTTTGCCCTCCAGTTCAATACTTGGTTTAAGTAAACCACACTTGAAAAAAATATAAATTTTAATGAAGTATTCGCATTCTGTCTTCAAAAAAGCACAGCTAGAGCTTGTAATTTACTATCAGGTTAGCCTGAGTCATATTAGCAGCAGTCGCGTAGGCCTGAACCGTACTGGCGCTGTCGATTTTGCTCATGTTGTCTGCTGCTGTGGCGGGATTCTGAACTCTTTGGTTCGAATCCTCTAACCTGTTGCTTTCGTTTTCAGGGTTAGCGAGAGGTTCCTGAGCGGTATTTCGCTCCTGACCGGCCCTTAATAACTGCTCTTTTTCTATCCTGTTCTGTTTATCTGCACTTTCTAAATCATCTTCCCTGTCATCAATGAAGACCTGATCTGTTTTTGTATTATTACCTGTCTCACGTGGGGCTTTGAGACTATTTTCAGCTCTTAATTCAGTTTGTTCCTGACCGGGTCTGTAAATATCTCTTTCCTGATTAATTGAACTTTGATTTGCTTGCATGGCCTGATCCCTGCTTTGCAGTTTCCGCGCCTCATGTGATATATTTACGATATCGCGCTCGCTTTGCTGCTGCACAGGATCTTCGCGCCCTGCAGGGGGAGGATCGGGCCGATTGGGAATTTGTTCAGTATAAATATTTTTCATATGAGCCTGGTTTGGCCATGTACCGTTTACATGCATACTCATCTTTCAACAAACTCCTTTCAACTTGCTTTAAACCTGCTGAGCAAATACTTATTCCAGGGCTAGCTTTCATTGCGGAAAAAGATGCGAGCCTTTATCGATATGTTGGTCCGGGCCGGTATTTTCTCATTTCGGCTGGTTTTAACCAGATCAACTATTACTGCTTTTTCTTCATAACGGAGTTGATTCAAAAACTGCAGCAATCCTCTGTAACGACCCTGCAGGTTGATTTCTACCGGCATACTCAAATAATGATTATCGACAGGTTTCAGATTGCTTTTAAATAAAAGATCTAGCAGCTGCAACCCAAATTCGTCGGATAGCACTTCAAAATAACGCAGAACATCATCCTGCTCAAATTGTTCCGGAAAATCAATCTTGTAAGAAAATGCTCTTTCCCCGCAATCTGCAATATGATCGCAATTTTCTACCATCCTGATATAACCGGCCTGGGTTTTGGATAATTCGAGCTCTTCTTCTTCGATGGCCAGGTTCAATTCACTCAGGTTCATTGATATCAAAGAAAGAACTTTTTTTTGCAGATCAGAAAGTCTATCTAAGGATTTGCGTAAAGTAATGACATCTTCAATGGGCATTTTAAAAGTTTCACGCCGCAGACTTTTCAAGGTGGATAAGTCAATGTCCTGAAGGGAAACACTGCCGGCCTGCATCGCTTCAACCACGCCTTCTTCGGAAATATTAACCTTTTCAGCAATATCCTGCAGGGTAGGCAGGGGATTATTATCCTTGGCCAATTCTTCTGTAGCTCTTACCACTTCATCCTGGATACGCTGCAGCCATTCCGGAGTATTGAACATCTTCCTGCTTCTCAGTTCATGGCGAATTTCGCTGATTATACAGTGCGTTGCATAGGTTGAGAAAAGAACCCCCCGGGAATGGTCATAATTATTTAAAGCATACATATAGCCTTCAGAAGCAGCATTTCTCAGGTTTTTATCTACAACTCCCGGACTGTAAACACCGGCATAATATTTAACCAGTTCCCGGCCGATTTTAATTACTTTCTCTTTATCCTGTTCACCGCTGCTTGATTTGTAGTTTTGAACGGCCTCTTCCAATTCCGAAGGGTTATTAATATCTGACTTCAAACCCATCAATCTCACCTCTTAAAAATAAAGAACGGATAAAAACATAAAATCCCTCCTGCTTATTACCGGGGGATTTTGGGCTAAACTGTATACAGGCAGCTGGCTGGCTCTGGCCTCAATAAGCTTTAGCCCCTTTAGCTTTGCGTCACAACCTTTCGGTAGCTTTGCCTTTTCGACTCTCTATTAATAATAGTATGACATATGCATTTAGTTTAGTCAAACATTTTTGACAAATATCTGCAAATGTTTGCTATATTTTTATTTGAGTGCCTGCGACAAATCTTAATGTTTTTAACCTATACCTTGCTTATTTCTCAAAGGGAGAAGCTAGCGGGTAACGCTCCTCGAGAAACTCTTGCATTATTCTTGCCTGCTTACTTAGTGGTATCTCCCGATGTTTAGTGGAATTTAAACAGAAATATTTGGGCTTATTTTTATTAATATTTTTTAGTATTTTATAAAAGTCAGCCCGGCCGGTATCAGCATAGATGTACTCTTTAGGAAAGTTCGGCCATTCTACCCCTCGGTGGGTCGCTATACTATAAAAAGGGGCAAACATGCTGGGCAATGCCAAATCATAAGGCGATCTAAACCTGGAAACCCTGGTTTGCCATAATTCCTGGGCATATTTATTTTCAATTTCCTGGAGCAGGCTTTTTTTAAGGGGAAATGGCACATGCTTTTGTTTTCGATCGAAACTGATTCCAAAATCGCGATTAATAATATGGACTGCGTTATAAGCAGCCCAGTGGGTGGGTATATCCTGCTGGCCAGGCCGTCCTTCCATTATAAATTGGGTCGGTGATAATTTAACCTTCATTAACCCGCCCCTGGTAAAGAAATCATCTTCGGTAACTTCTGAATTTAAAAATATATCATCATTAAAATAAATAAAGTGTTCTGAGAGCCCTTTTATTCTATGCAAGCAAGATTCTATAGCATGCGAGTTAAATGTAGGCAGCATTTCCGGATCAGGAAATATATCCCTGTGCGAAATTAAGCTGATCTTATCTGAACCGGTGTTTAACCATGAAGGAACTTGATCTGCTGTAACGATATAAATATGGCCAATAAAAGGAGCATACATCCACAGTGAACGAAGGGAATACTTTAACTCCTCTCTATCCAGATACCTTTCTATATTTAACGAACTCTCCATTTCGGTTTTAGCATCTTTTGAATAACTATAACGCAGGCGCTTCCATTGAGGATCATAAGAATCTACCCAGGTATAAACCACATCGATTCTATCCGCTTCGTTAAGCTTATTTTGAACTGTAATTTTTGGACTTTGCTTCGCTTCCTCAACTCCCATAAACTCTTCGGTCCAGTCTACCTTGCTCGCATAATAGCTTAAAGCAAGAACCCGGGTTTGATCGGGGCTTACAAAAATTACGTCAATAAACCCGACTTGCGTTTTATCCCAGGAGACAGGCACCCCCACTTTTATCCATTCCGCAGCATAAAGATCAACATAGTCCATAGAATGAGCTTTGCATTTAGCAGTAATTGTTTTTTTACCTTTTCCAATGTACACTTCTAAGTCAGCATCTTTCTGGCCTATTTTCTTTAGTATTTTAAAAAGCGTACGCTTTTCATTATTTAAAACTGCACAGATAAAGCCTGTTTCACTAAAGTGATGAACTGCAAAATGCAATTTAGAATTTTCGAGATAGGACTGAAGCAGAGCCAGGATATTTTGACGCCGTTTCCAAGGCAAATAGCCATATTGAGGAGATTTTTCCGGTAGCGCTTTGGAGTTATTGATGATAGGCCGGTTTATGTAGGAAACCTTGTGGGACAGAACCCTTATAACAGAGCGGGTCAAACGTGAATTATAAAACCTTATTAATTCAAGCTTTAAGGTTTTATAGATAATCTTTAGCCACTTTATTTTGAATGCTTTTTCGCGCAGCCGGGCCATAAACTCTTTCCCTTTTCGAGGTAAAGTGTGGTTTGCACTTTTCTTTTGTTTACGCAAAGCCCGATTTTCAAGCACATAACTGCGCATGGCATTCCGAACCTGCAGTCGGGAAAACCGGTAGGGCTCCCCATTGTTTATCAATTCAATAATTTGATCGGCACAAGCTTTGCCGGCATTTCCCGGGTTAACAAAGTAAGTTGTTATAAAACGGCGATATGCTGCCTCATCTTTCGATTTAAGGCGGGCTTCGTTTACTGTTCCTGCAAAGGAATTTTTGGGATTCCAGACAGCCGCAACATCCTCTACGAGAGGATTATTACCTTCAGTATCAGCAACCCTTGCCCCATCTTTGCTGTTAAAGAAGCCCATTTCAGTCTTGACCAGGATAACCGGTTTATGAGCATACAAAGCATCATAAGCGGAACCCGAAAAGAAATCGGCCAGTACATAATCAGCCCTTTGTAGCAAAGCAACCGGATTTTCATCGGAGTATGCTAAAGTGCAGTTAGCGGGCAGATTAGATGCTGCGTTTCTATCTTCAGCATGATGCAGCTTCAAAATATAATTATAATCCAGCTTCTCTATTTCAGGTAACACTGTGGGTAGGGTCGACAACTTACCATAGGTAGGCATATAAAGGATAGTCGGTTTACTTCCCCTCGGACCTGAACTGTTAGTTTTTTGATCATCATCGACAAAAAGCGGATCCAGCAGGGGGTTCCCCGCTGCAATGGCATGTGCAAAAGGAGAAACTTTATCAACAGAATAAGGTCCGTACATAAGATTTAAGTTAGCCTGGGAGCGCCATAATCCATATTGATAGGCTTCTTTGGCCAGACTATATTGCTGGGCGATCACATAGGTCCGCTCTAAAAAATGCAGCGGTAATATTGGCGTTTGGCATACAATGGCATCAAACCTGCCATCTAGCATATGCAAACAATTATTAGGCACCCATTCCACAAGTCTCCCAGGAAAATGTTCAAGCAAAAACTCTTCGCTAACCATAAAATCATGTTCTCGTAACTCGACCAGCACAGTTACTTCATTGAAATGTTGAGCAATCCATTTATAATGATAAACCTGATAAGGACTTGTAACCAGAAAAGCAATATGCATACTAAAACACCCCTGGACAAATTCTTCATAAGTAATCTTTATGCTTATTGGTCAGGCCCGCTTAGCTTTTTCCTGTGGAAGGGTCGTTATGCGGGGGCTGATTCTGGTACCGTTTCCTGCCTGTGGATAAGCCTGGCGAGCACTTCAAAGGTTGCCCCGAGCAGTGGATCTTCAGCAGCAGGGTAGACATTCTGCAGGATGAGCGGTTGAGTTCGGCTTAATCCTGTTTTATCTTTTCTGACAGCTCATACAAAGTTTGGATCTGTTCGTCCACTTTCACCCTGTCTTCGTCCGAACGCTGCCTGTCTCTTGCCCGCTCCTTTATTTCCAGGCCCTGGTTAATAACTTTCTCAGCTTCTGCAAACCTCTCCTGCTGGATATAGAATCGGCTGAGATCAATTATTAAACCAAGCCGGTATAAAGCATATTCCGCTGCGGTTTCTAAATGATGCTCAGCTTTGTCGAGTTGGCCTGTTCGCCAGTATAACCATCCTAACTGGTTGTGCAGGTTAGCATCAACCGGACTTAATTCAACAGCTCTCTCGGCTCTTTTTATAGCCTTGCCCATTATCACTGGTTCTTCTTGCTGCAAAGCCAAACGGTAATAATTTCTGCTGGCAAAAGAAAAAGCCATGGAATTAATAGGATAAAAACTATTAGCCCGGTCATAAATACTGGCAGCCGATGCATAGTCGCCCCGGTATTCATAGGTCAGGCCCTGCCGATATGTTAAGTTAGCAGTGAGCTGCCATGCAGTCAAGAGCAGTATTAGCAGGGAAACTATAATCAAGGTGGTGCTGGTTGCTTGCTTTATGGAAACATTTCGCTTACTTGTAACGCTGACCAGGGCACCAGCCATAATAAAAAAGACTATGCTAACGCCGGGGAAATTCCAGCTGAAATCTGCCCCGATGTGGAGTAAAAAAGCAAATAAGGCGGCAATTATTCCCGGCACAAATAACGGATATTCTTTTTCTTTTAGCTTAAGCCAGGCTAAGCGGACTATCGTAACAACAAAACCACCAAGCAAAGCTAAGCCAATTAATCCCAGCTCGGTCATTGTTTGAATGTAATGATTATGGGCGAAGCGTGAATAATAAAGTTCTTCCATGTAATCGATAAAATAAGCGAGCGAAAAAGTACCCAGCCCGGTTCCTATAATCGGTTCATTTAACGCAACCTTAATCCCAGTTTCCCAAAAAGCAAACCGTATCATGCCGGAGCGTGAAATAGTAGCTGATCTACTGGCCAGAAGACGTGTTAAAGCAGTATCCTCTTCGAACAGGCCCTGCAAATATGGGGCGCTATAAATAACCAACAACGTTAACAAAAAGGCAGCAGCCAGGCAAAGAAGAGTTCTAATCACTGCCGGCTTCAAGTTATTGTGTTGAATTCCAAGAAATATCAAGGGTAGGGCTAAAGCCAAGCAGATGATAGAACCCCTCGAACCACTCAGCGCCAGGGCCACTAATAATGTGATACACACAACTGCAAGATAGCGGTTTGGCTGGCGAATGTAATAAGCCCAGCCAAATAGAAAAAGCATGGTCATAAAAATCCCGAACATATTAGAATTAGTTAGAGTGCTTTCAATGCGGGAGGAATCGAGAAGCAAATACTGACTGAGTCCAAATAAAGCCACCCCAAAACCGGTTATGAGGACAATCCGCCCCACTCTTATTATATTATCCCTGTTCAGAGAAGCAGCCAGCAAAAAAGCCAGCCCGTATGAAGCCAACTGCAAAAATTCGACCAGGGTGCGATGTGGATTTATCGACCAAAAGATACTAATCCCGGCCCAGGTTAAAAAAAGAATGTACCATATAAGAGGTTGTTTAAAAGAAAGATCCAGGAGTAACAAATTCCTAAAAGCAAAGAACATGGTTGCTGTCACCAGCATAATAAGTACCCCATGTACTGCATTGTTATCAAAACCTGCATCAAACAGGACTAGAAAAACAACTGCCAGCATCAAAACCAGGGCAGGAGGAGAAACTTTACCGGATGTAACGATTTTTGTTGACAATAAATCACCTTTCTATAAAAAGAGAGGCACTTAACTATTTTTCGATCTGCTGATATAACTTTGCATAGCAACAACATCCGTAGAAACCCCGAGTGCGTCCTTGAGCAAAGAATCAATCTGCATCTGCAACGCTCCCTTAATCTGCTCAAACATTTTGGCTATGTACACCCAAGTTCCACGTCACATTAAAAATTCCTTTTTTTCAGCATTTTTTATAAAACATGCCCCATTAGCCGTGGAACTTGAAGTGGCGGCACCGATAATGTCAGAATACCACAAGGCAAATGCACAGTCTACAGTAACAAGTAAAAATGAAAACGTAAGCAACAGCTTAGATGATTTAAAGCAAACCCTTAAAGAAGGGCTGTTAAGCTTTTGCACAGCAGCAGGTTTAGCTGCCCTGCATCTGCTGATGGAAGAAGCTATTACCAGACTAGCAGGCCCGAAAGGCAAGCATAATTCACAGCGACAGGCTTATCGACACGGCCATGAGGATAGCAGTATAGCCATAGCATTCCTTGATGGTTATGACCTTAACAGCCTTAAGAGAACGCTTGAAACCGCTCTGGGAAATGGGGGTGATCCTGCCTTTAGCAAGGGGCCCTAACAAGCTGCACGTGCCCCTGGTATTAATGATATCTTGATGCGCAGCGGACCTCTATATAATACAGTTAAGCTGATCAATATGAAGGGATATGGCAACCCTTCTTAGCAGTAATGGATAAGAGACCTCCTGCTAAAGATTGAAGATAGGAGGTTTAGCAATTAGCAACAGTAAGTTAAAAGGTAGTGGCCTGGCTTAGTTAATTCTACCGTTCACCAATTACTGCTTTCAGGCGCGCTATGTCGATTCGCTGTTTTCCCTGCTCGCCTGCAACGTGCTCTATATCGCGCAAGATCAAGTCATACTTGCTTTCAATGGTTCTATTAATTTCAGTTAGGGCTGCCTCTGTATTTGTTTTAAACTCTGTCAACATTGCTGTTTGTTCGAAAACAGCCTCTAGCTTGTTTTCCAGGCCATTTAGTTTGGTTTCCATACTACCAAACTTGTTTTCCAGGCTATTTAGCTTGGTTTCCATACTACCAAACTTAGTTTCCAGGCTATTTAGCTTGGTTTCCATACTACCTAATTTATTAAGAATTTGTTTAAGAACCACTTCATTATCCAAGTTATCAGCCTCCATCCGGTACTAGTATAGACATTACAAGGACGATAAAGGTTGTTTCTTCAACCTGTAAATTATTTCAACAACGGATATTGAATCCCTGCAGAAAATGAACGATTTCTTAAATTGATTGTAAGTCATTTCCGAACTTTACCGGATGTAACGATTTTTGTTGACAATAAATCACCTTTCTATAAAAAGAGAGGCACTTAACTATTTTTCGATCTGCTGATATAACTTTGCATAGCAACAATATCCGTAGAAACCCCGAGTGCGTCCTTGAGCAAAGAATCAATCTGCATCTGCTGATAGAAGAAGCTATTACCAGGCTAGCAGGCCCGAAAAGCAAGCATAACCCGCAGCGACAGGCTTATCGACACGGCCACGAGGATAGCAGCGTAGCCATAGCATTCCTTGATGGTAACCGGCTCTGTCTGCTTTTACCTATCACTTTAACAGCCTTAAGAGAACGCTTGAAACCGCTCTGGGAAATGGGGGTGATCCTGCCTTTAGCAAGGGGCCCTAACAAGCTGCACCTGCCCCTGGTATTAATGATATCTTGATGCGCAGCGGACCTACATATGCCCCTTAATATAATCTATAAGGGCCTGCCGTGTTCGCTGCTGCAACTTTAGACAACTTCTACTTTTTTCCCAATTATAAATTGTCGCAGGATTTACACCAAGCAGGTCAGAAAATTGAGTTATCGTCATTTTTGAAGAAGTTCTCAAATTTCTTATTGCTTTTCCTCTTATTTTCCCAGAATCAATACGCGTGATTAATTCAGGTTCCTTTGCACCCTCTTGACAAGATATTTTACCCTGGGTTTTATCAGTTACACGGGCTTTACTTTCAATTTTATGCCGCTTAGCAGTATGGTCTGCTTCAATGTTTTCGTCGATGTCCATATCTATGCCAAAGATATCTCCGATCATGTTATCTGACACGCGTCGAGTTTTAGGTTTTTCTCCATCAGCAGTAGAAATAAGATCATTTGCTCCTGCTGTGATCAATTCATCAACATTAACTCCGCGCAGCAGAAAGAGAAGTTCAGGCTGCTCATCGAGCCGCTTACCCACTCCGTAGAGCACAGCAGCAACATGTTTGCACATGGTTGCCCAGTCCGGGCAGTCACAAGAAAAACTGATTTCTTTAGGCAGAGGAAACAAGCCATTATTCCGGTCTGTAACCACAGTCATGAGTTCACGTGACAACTTACCCTGCAGCAATTCCAACAGGGAACCGATTTGACCTGCACACTGCTGTTTTAGCTGATACCACTTTTTTTCCGGCAGTTTGTCAACTGTAATCTCAACGTTATAGATAGAGGTTCCGCAAACCATGGCTTCAATAACGCTTTCGCTGAGCGTCAGGTGGCAAACCATACCGTTCCGAACATAACTGCGGCCCCTGGGCAAACGGTTGGCATAATCACTGAAAGCCTCCAGATGTTTACACCATCCACTACCCCAAAAAGTACGTGCAATTTTACGGCCCTCTATCTCTACCGGTTCAATCTCCATCCCTTTTTTCCGCAATTTTTCCACTTGCTTTTTTGCATCAGCGCGATGCTCAGCAGCACTTATATACCTGGGCCATCCATAGTCATATCTGCTCACAGCTTTACAAACACCCCTATCACCATCGAATAAACACTAAACACTAAACACAAAGGAAATCACCTGCTCTGTTTAAAGGGAAGTCCGCTCCAGGTCAAGAGAAACCAGATTGATTAGTTCACTGTTATCCATCTCGGTCAGCAGTTTCTCCGTTCCTGAGTTAAGTATATCATCAGCAAGCTGCTTTTTATCATCGATTAGTAAATCAATTTTTTCTTCAATTGTTCCCCGGCATATAAACTTGTGCACCATAACATTACGATGCTGGCCGATGCGGTAAGCCCTGTCTGTGGCCTGGTTTTCTACAGCCGGATTCCACCAGCGGTCAAAGTGGATAACATGCGATGCAGCGGCAAGGTTAAGCCCGGTGCCTCCGGCCTTCAGTGATAGAACGAAAAAAGGCGGACCCTGGTCTGCATTAAAAGCTTCAACCAGGCCCTGACGCTTTTTAACAGCAGTTTCTCCATGTAAAACCAAACCGGGACAACCAAAAACCTCTTCTAAAAATGCCGCAATTGGTTCGGTCATTTCGCGAAATTGGGTAAAAACCAGAACTTTCTCCTGGCGGGAAGCGATTTCTTCACCGAGCAGCTGCAGGCGGGTAAACTTTCCGCTTGCCGCCCAATTGTAGGCACCGTTGCCCTTAGCATGTTGAGGATGATTGCAGATCTGTTTAAATTTCATCAGATAAGAAAGCACTAACCCTTTTCTTTTGATGCCATCAACAGAAGCTAACTGCTCTTTCAACTGTTCTACGGTTGCAGCATAGAGTTCTGACTGCTGTTTGGCCAATCCGCAGTAAACTTTGACCTCGGTTTTGTCAGGCAGATCTGAAATTATTTTACGGTCGGTTTTCATCCTGCGTAAAATGTAGGGGCCGACAAGGTTGCGCAGGGGTAAATATTGATCCTGTTCCCTTGCTTCCAGGCTATCCATGAAGACTTTAAATTTCTTGTGTGAACCGAGTAAACCGGGGCACAGAAAATCAAAAAGAGACCACAAATCAGTAACCCGGTTTTCAAGCGGCGTGCCGGTCAGGGCAATGCGAGCGTCGGCTTTCAGTTTTTTAACTGCCCTGGTCTGATGAGAAGCAGGGTTCTTGATAGCCTGCGCTTCATCAAGTATTACCAGCTGCCAGTCTATATTTTGCAGCCAGCTTTGCCGCAAAAGCATGCCGTATGAAGTCAGAACAACATCAGTATCAGAAAAATGCTCAGCTGGGTTTTTCTCCATATTTTCCATTTGCGCCCGGCTTACCTCTGAAGGATGAAGATACAGGGCGCTGATTGAAGGAGCAAAACGTTCAAACTCCGCTTTCCAGTTGGCCAGTAAAGAGGCAGGCATAATTAACAGTGAAGGCTTGTTTACTTCCGACTCAGTATTTATTTTACCAGACGACCCATTATTATTTTTAATGCTTAACAGCAGTGCAATTATCTGGATAGTTTTTCCAAGCCCCATATCGTCGGCAAGACATGCTCCCAAGCCCAAACCGGAGAGAAAGAAAAGCCAGTTATGCCCTTCTTCCTGGTAAGGACGCAGCTTACCTTGAAAACCGTCAACCCCTTCGAAAGGCATTTCTTTAGCTTTTCTCATTTGATCGAGTTTCTCGGCCAACCAGGTTCCGGCGTTTACAAAAGACCAGTGCCGGTGTTCATCACTAAACTTGCTACCTGCATCTAGGTCCGGAGGAGCGCCTGCCAAAAGGCGCATCGCTTCGATAAAACTAATTCCTCCCCCCTCCACTTCGCCTTCAACCTGTTTCCAGTGTTCAAGCACCTGATTCAGTTTGTCCCGGTCTACCTCAACCCATTGCCCCCGCAGGTAGATAAGCCCTTCCCGGGCCTGCATGATTGCCCTGAACTCATCTTCACTAAGGGCCTGGTCACCCAAAGCCAAACCAACCTTGAAATCTAAGATAGCATCGACACCAAAGCGGCTTTTAGACTTCTCACCGACAGTTACAGATACCCGGGGACGCTGCCTTTTGCGCCACCAGTTTGGTATGCGCACCAGGATTCCGCTCTCTTCAAGAAGGGTTGTATCCTTTAAAAAGTTGAAAGCTTCAGATGGAGTCCAGGCTAAGGGGTGATAGATGTCACCCGACTGAACCAGGTTATGGATTAATGTGCTTTTCTCTGAAGCCCGATGAACCGGGGTCAACAACCTTAAGAGGGTATTCTTATTGCCTTCACCTGCATACTCGCGTAAAGCTCTACCTAAGGGCTGGTATTGTACCTTTCCCCCGCTTGAAAGCTGTGGAGCGTAGGTTGCTAAAAAAGCAAAGGGGTAGTCCGGGTCGGTTTTATTTTCTGCGAGATGGAAGCAGACCCGGCCGACCTGGTGCCAAAGAGGGGCATTTTCTTTCAACCAACCAGTAAGACCTGTTCCGCCGGCCTCTACTTCCCGGCAAACCCACTTGTCAAGATTAACCCACAGGTTGTTAATTAGATCACTGGTTAAGTACTCCCCACCTTGCATCGGCGGAGCTGACAAGACCAACATCTCTCTTTCAACCTTTGGTGGGGCCTCAACCGGCTGCCACGTTTCTTTTCCAAGATCCGGCCTGCGACAAAGCTCCGTTAAATACCCTTCTGAAAATTTACGCCAGTAAAGCAAGGTAGCCGGTAATGGTAAATCAGGTTTGGAGGCGGCCAACCTGAAAAGGCCGGATTCTGTGCAGCTGACAAATCCGGCAGCAACTATTTCCAGCCAGCTGAGATTACTCTGATCTGCTTTATTCTCGAATCCGCTTTCAGCAAGCGAACCGCTTTCAGAACATATTAGCCGCAGGTGCCCGGTTGGTGTAAGCGCAATTTCATAGTTCATTAGCTGCTGCTTTCCCTTCTACACTATTAAATGCTTGGAAACTATAAGCTTGATACACAGCGTACCTACCCCCATAAATTGCTTGATCCCAAAATAGTTTGGTTAGATGCTGCCTCTCCGGAGTTCGGTTGTCGAATAAAGAGCTGCTTACAGAAGTATCAAGATAAATACTTTTCTTTTTCATAAGATGACCCACAGCTCAAAAATTTTATTATTCTAATAGCATGAAGTTCTACCATCATTTCATCTTCGGGAAACTCTTCTAGTAAATCAGATAATATTTTACCAAGTAAGTTGATACACAGTGTTGCTATTTTTCCGCTTACCCCTTAGCGGGGTACGACTTCTAAAGGGAATTATTGTAAACATCTTTTCTATGACTGATCGCAATCAAAGTAATAGTTATTGTTTCATCTTCCAGCAGACATAACAAACGATAATCCCCAACACGATACCGCCATTTTCCCGAATGATTGGCTTTAAGCGGTTTGCCAATTGTTCTTGGATCCAAGCAGCCATTAAGTCGTTTTTCGATAAAGCCAAGAATTATTGCTGCAGTTGAGCGGTCCATCTTTTTGAGCGACTTCAAAACCTGATCAGAGAAACGAACTTCCCAACCTTTTTTCATAGCCCCAGTTCTTTCTTGACTTCATCCAGGCTAGATGTGTGCTCTAAGTCCGCCAGTGCTTTATCAAATAAAGAAATATCTATTTCGTCTTCTATCTTTTCTATGGCAGTATCACGCAGCAGCTTAGAAACCGATATGTTATTCATTTTTGCGTAGTGTTTTATTATTTCATAATCCCTTTCATTCAAACGAAGTGAAATAGTTGACACGATTACACACCTCCTGTGTAATATATTGTATTACATAGAAGGTTTTTAATCAATCCCTCGCGATCACTCATTTAAAATCTTACTATGCCTTCGTTTTTCAATTCTACTACTCTACTAAATGTCAAAGATAACGTGCTTTATCAGCATCACTTCAGTATTGTTTGCCCATCGAACAGCTTCACTTGGGGCCTAAAACAGGTCG
>PWEB01000165.1 GCA_003553305.1 Syntrophomonadaceae bacterium | reverse complement strand
TATCACCGGTCATAGCTTCATCAATTTCTTCCCGGAAGTTGGCGTGCATCCTGATTAACCTACTGATGCGCTGCCTTTTTTGACGGGTTGAATTAAGCAGGGTTGAACCCTTCTTTATGGTCCCTGAATAAATCCGGGCAAATGCAATTTTACCCACATATGGATCAATCATAATTTTAAAAACCAGTGCTGAAAACGGAGCATCGTTAGCCGGTAGGCGAAAATCTTCCTCCCCTGTTTTAGGGTTGGCTCCCTTGACAGCTCCAACCTCAACCGGGGAAGGCAGGAAATTTACCACAGCATCGAGCAGGGGTTGAACACCCTTGTTGCGATATGAAGAACCGCAGAGCACGGGAACCAGGCTGTGATGAATAGTAGCCTTGCGCAAAGCCCGGTAAATCTCCTCTGCGCTAATTTCTTCACCGTTAAAATACTTCTCCATTAAATCGTCATCATAATCAGCTACCGCTTCAATAATTTTTTCCCGGTAGTCACTTACCTGTTCCTTCATCCCCTCCGGTATATCTGTTTCGGTACTGCGTGTTCCAAGATCATCTTCATACATGATTGCCCGCTCACTAATTAAATCAACTGCTCCTACGAAACTGCTTTCTTCACCAATGGGCAGTTGAATTGGAAGAACACGCGCATGCAATCTCTCCTGAAGCTGACGTAAAACACTAAAGAAATCGGCTCCTACAGCATCCATCTTATTGATATATGCCAGGCGGGGCACATGGTAGCGATCAGCTTGACGCCAGACTGTTTCTGACTGGGCTTCCACTCCGCCTTTGGCGCAGAATACTGCGACCACTCCGTCAAGAACCCGCATCGAACGCTCAACTTCCACCGTAAAGTCCACGTGTCCGGGCGTGTCTATAATGTTAATTAAATTGTCCCGCCAGTGGCAAGAGGTAGCCGCTGAAGTAATGGTGATCCCGCGTTCCTGTTCCTGGGCCATCCAGTCCATTGTTGCCGTCCCGTCATGAACTTCGCCCAGTTTATGAAGCCGCCCAGAGTAGAAAAGAATCCTCTCGGTGGTAGTTGTTTTACCGGCATCAATATGAGCAGCAATCCCTATATTGCGTACATTATTCAAATTTGGTTCCTTATTATTATTAGTTTTTTCTTTACTCATGTTGCCCCTCCTTTCGCTTAGATTTAAAATCAAAATACATTACTTTCCTTACCAACGGTAATGAGCAAAGGCTTTATTTGCTTCAGCCATCTTATGAGTATCTTCCTTTTTCTTGATTGCATTGCCGGTCCCGCTTGCGGCTTCCATCAGCTCTCCTGCCAGACGTTGAGCCATCGTTTTTTCCGGACGATTCCGGGAGTAACTAATAATCCAGCGTATAGCCAAAATACTTTTACGGCGGGAACTTACCTCTATCGGGACCTGGTAAGTAGCGCCACCAACCCGGCGGGCCTTAACTTCCAGCACAGGCGATACATTGCGAACAGCTGCCTCAAACAATTCATAAGGGTCTTTCCCGGTTTTTTCCTGCATTATATTAAAAGCATCATAAATAATTTCCTGGGCAGCACCTCTTTGCCCGTCATACATCAGTTTGTTGATAAACCTGGTTACTAACTTACTGTTATATACCGGATCCGCTAAAATTTCTCTTTTTGATACAGGGCCTTTACGTGGCATTTTCGATCACCCACTCCTTACTTTTTTACTACGTTTTCGGCTTTTTCGTGCCGTATTTCGAGCGTCCCTGAGCCCTGTTTTCCACTCCAGCTGCATCGAGAGCGCCCCTTACCAGGTGATAACGCACTCCCGGCAAATCCTTGACCCGACCTCCCCTGACCAAAACAACTGAGTGCTCCTGCAGGTTGTGCCCGATACCGGGAATGTAGGCTGTCGCTTCTATCCCATTGGTCAGGCGGACTCTGGCAATTTTGCGTAAAGCTGAGTTCGGTTTTTTCGGGGTAGTAGTTGATACCCTGGTGCAGACACCCCTTTTCTGCGGCGAACGGTCCAGTGCCGGGGCAGTCCTTTTTTTGGTGATCTGTTTACGCCCTTTACGAACTAACTGATTAATTGTCGGCATTAGTCCACCTCCTTAATATTCTTTAGTGGCAGCAGTTGCTGCTTTAACCTTTATCCCAAACATTTTACCGAGTTGAAGCATTGTATCGACATACTCAGGCTCTATGTTTTTCGCCTCACACAAAGCTACTACCGGTCGAATTACTCTGTATTCTGCATCACTTGCAATAAAAACCTGGTGAGCTTCTCCTGTCTCCAGAGCTTTTATTGTCTCTTTAGTCCCCACTACTTTTTGCCAGCCCTTATTTTTCTGCTCATCCACCGGCAAGGCACCCCATCCTTCTTGTAAAACCTCTCCAAACGCGTCCTTATGACGCACCTTAAGATTTTAACACCGTATACAACCCTTGTCAATTAAAAAAATGTCTTTTTCAATAATATTTCAGAGACCATCAATCTTCAAAGACCTCAGGATCTTCTTCCAGGCCCTCCGGTCTTTGATCTCCTGTAGATACAACAGCCGTTTCCTCTGTATCAAGCCCCAGATCAGCTACCGGCTTTGCTTCCGTCTCCGGTTCTGGATCCATTCCAAGTGGATAGACATTGATGTCACGGTAGCGGGTCATCCCCGTGCCGGCAGGGATCAGCTTACCTATAATAACATTTTCTTTCAGGCCAAGCAGTTTGTCATGACGACCTTTGATCGATGCTTCAGTTAAAACCCGGGTAGTCTCCTGGAACGAAGCGGCTGAAAGGAAAGATTCTGTGGCCAGGGAGGTCTTGGTAATCCCGAGCAGTAATGGCCTGGCTATCGCCGGGCTTCCCCCTTCTTCCACTACTCCGGCATTGATCTCTTCAAAAACATAGCTGTCCAGCATCCCACCGGGTAGAAGATCTGTATCACCGGGATCATCAACTTTTACTTTTTTAAGCATCTGGCGTACAATAATCTCAATATGCTTATCGCTGATATCAACACCCTGCATCTTATAAACCCACTGAACTTCTTTAAGCATGTAGAGCTGAACCCCCCGCACACCTTTAACCTTCAGCAATTCGTGCGGGTTAACGGAGCCCTCGGTAAGTTCGTCACCGGCGTTGATCTGCTGACCACTTTCAACCTTAATCCGGGCCCCGTAAGGAATCGGATAAACCCGGCTTTCATTATACTCAGAAGTAAGCCTGATTTCACGCTTATAACGAGTTTCGACAACTTCTGTTTCTCCGGCGATTTCGGCAATCAGCGACTGGCCCTTTGGTTTACGTGCTTCAAACAGCTCTTCAACCCGGGGCAAACCCTGAGTAATATCATCGCCGGCAACCCCGCCTGTATGGAAAGTCCGCATTGTTAACTGGGTTCCGGGTTCCCCGATTGACTGAGCGGCAATAATACCAACCGCTTCACCGACATTTACGATTTTTCCGTTAGCCAGATCACGGCCGTAACATTTCACACAAACACCATGCCGCGTCTTACAGGTCAACACTGAACGGAAAAGAACCTCATTTATTTCTAAATCAACAATCTGCTGAGCCATTTCCTCGGTAACCAGAGTATCAGCTTCAATAAACACTTCGCCTGTTTCGGGATGGTAGATCGGATCCATTGTATAGCGACCAACCACTCTTTTAGCCGCGTCCTCCAGGCTTTCATCATTTTCTAAGAATTCGCTGAGTCTGATCGATTGCCCGGTTCCGCAATCTTCTTCGCGGACTATAACATCCTGGACCACGTCTACCAAACGACGGGTCAGGTAACCGGAGTCAGCAGTTTTCAGGGCGGTATCAGCCAAACCTTTCCGCGCTCCGTGAGTTGAGATAAAGTATTCGAGCACAGTCAGCCCTTCCCGGAAGTTCGCCCTAATCGGAATATCGATAATTCGACCGGCAGGGTCAGCCATTAAGCCGCGCATCCCGGCCAGCTGAGTTATCTGAGATTCATTTCCGCGAGCGCCGGAATTAGCCATCATGTAAATTGGGTTCAGTTCGTCCAACCCTTTCATCAAGGCTTTAGTTACCTCATCTTTCGCTGCGCCCCAGAGTTCAATAACCCGATCGTAGCGTTCCTTCTCGGTAATTAAACCCTGTTCATATTGCTGCTCGGTACCTTCTACTCTTTCTTCCGCTCCCTGCAATATATCTTTTTTCTCAGGTGGAATTACAATATCGCTGACTGCAACAGTAGCCCCTGCGATAGTAGCATAGTGGAAACCAAGTTTTTTAACCTGGTCCAAGATTTCTGCTGTTTTAGTATTTCCATACATCCGGTAACAGCGGGCAATAAGTTCTGCCAGAAAGTCTTTTCTAATCGACTTATTACGCGG
>PWEB01000026.1 GCA_003553305.1 Syntrophomonadaceae bacterium | reverse complement strand
TCCAGAGCACTTTTTGAGCGCAGTGGCAGCAAAACCGGTGAACCATTTTCGTTTTCTCCGGATATTGATCATCAAAAAGCAAGTCTTCCATGCTTACTTCAAATGCCAATCTATATAATAAACCAGGGTGCAAAGTAAAATATCGGCTTCATGAATTTCATCGGCATCTTTCATACCTGTCAGTTCCGAAATGGTCGTAGTATGTCACCAGTTGTGACGGATAACATGCGGCTTGCCAAAAATGCGGTAACCGGCACTGCGGCAATCAATCCGATGCTACCGGCCACGCCTCTGACAAACTCGGTAGCAATTAAATCCATGTTAATAACCATTAACCAGTCCATTTCATACCCCATAACCAACAAAAGCATCGGTGTGGCCGCTCCCACATAGGCTAAAATCAGAGTATTCGCCATGGTCCCCATCACATCACGACCGACATTCATAGCGCCCCTGAACAATTCCTGACCGTTAATCTCGGGATGGGCCTCTTTAATCTCCGCAGCCGCCGAGGCCACCGACATACCTATGTCAATGATCGCGCCCAGCGAACCAATTATAATTCCCGCAAACAGCAAACCCCGAAAATCGATAGTGTGATCCATAAAGTAAAGCATCTGGGCTTCATGAGTCCCAAAACCGGTCAACTGGGCAATACTGCCTGCCCAGAAAGCCATTAACCCGGCCACTATCACGCCGGTAATCGTCCCCAGGATGGCAACCAGTGATTTCAGGTTTAAACCGCCGATTACGAAAAGGGTAAAAGTTACCGCTACTATAGCCAGTACTATGGCCAGTATAATCGGACTGTAACCAAGCAGCAGCAGAGGCAGAAGAAATTGGTAAATTAAAAAGATCGTTACAGCCAGGGTGATTATTGTCTTTACACCCTTCATCCGCCCGACTACAATCAGGCCAATCAAAAAAACACCGATCAGATAATATACCCCGCGATCCCGGGCTAAATCATGCACGTAAGCCTGCTCAAAATCACCTTCTTCTCCCATCGTAACCACAATGACTTCCTGGCCTTCTTCCACCAGAAAATCATAAACCGGGTCGCCTTCAAAAAATGTATTAACGATCTTAATTTTCTGGCCCTCAAAGGGCCCGCTGGTCAATTCAACGACTAAATCCTGTTCGATGATAGTATAGTATTCCTGACGGTCCTCTTTCGTTTCATCGATTTCTAAAACCCGGCCCCGGTAATAGTGTTCTTCAACCTGCGGATCATCCAGCAGATCTTCTCTGGCCGGGTCTTCTTGAACAGGATCTTCTCCAGAAAGCGCTGCTGCCGGAAAAGCTAAACTTAATAGGATGATTATCGTAAAAAATATTCTACCCAGCATCAGGGAACCTCCCGTCATTGGATATTTAGACCCTGTAAAAAGTTTTCGTTAACCCTGATTTATAGTTTACCCCGACCAGGCTGTGTTATTCATCGCCTCCGCCAGAGTTGGATGCACGTGCATCATGTCCTTTAGATCATCAACCGTCGCTCCTAAACGAATAGCTGTGATTGACTCGTGGATCAATTCGCCTGCTTCAGGACCGATCATCTGCGTTCCCAAAATTTTACCGCTACTTTGATCGACCACCATTTTGATGAATCCATCTAATTTTCCGATCGCCCTGGCCCGGCCCTGGAACCTGAAGGGGTAGTGATGGACTTTTGGTTCGTAACCTGCTTCAAGTGCCGCCGCTTCCCCCATTCCTACACCGGCAATCTCCGGTTCTGTGAATATAGCAAAGGGGATCAGCCTGTTTTCGGACGAAATCTCTGCCCCGTCTAATAAATAACGGCTGAGCAGCAGTGAATCATGCCAGGCCCGGTGAGTAAACATCATCCCCCCTGTCACATCACCAACAGCCCAGATTCCCTCGGCGCTGGTTTTAAACCCATCGTCGACCACCACATAACCGCGCCGGTCAGTTTCAACCCCGGCCTTATCCAGATTAAGCTGATCAGTGTTGGGCGTCCTCCCGGTGGCAACAAGGAGACGTTCGGCAGTATACCGCACCGGACCACTCTTAGTTTCCTCCAACAAATAAACTGAATTACCTTCAACCCCGGCCGAACTAACCACAGTATCGAGTTTCACCTTTACTCCTTCTTCTTCCAAAATACGCTTGATTTCTTCTGAAATTTCCGGATCGAGATTCTGAGCCAGCCGATCTCCGCGCTGAAAAACAGTTACCTCCACCCCAAGGCGAACCAACAACTGTGAAAATTCAAGGGCGATTATCCCGCCCCCCAGAATAAACATACTCTTTGGAAGGTCGTCCATTTCCATAACCGTAGTTGAAGTCAGATAATTCAAATCGCTTAAACCCGGCACCGGAGGAATGGCTGAGCGAGCACCGGTGGCGATTACAATTTTATCAGCGGAAATAGTTTCGCCATTCACTTCAATCGTATCAGGGCCGCTAAACACAGCCTGTCCTTCATATAGAGTAATCTGCTCATCACGATTGACATTCTTATAGGTGCGGCTGCGGATTTTTTCGACCAATTGATCTTTACGTTCCACCATGGCCGTCCAGTCAGCCCGCGGCGGCTCTGCGATCACTCCGAATTTGTGCGCATCCCGCACTTCCTGCATCACCCTTGCTGAGCTGATCAACGTTTTCGAAGGGATACATCCGATATTAATACAAGTCCCGCCAAGGTGGCTCGATTCCACTAAGGCTGCCTTCCACCCTCGGCCAGCCAGGGGACTGATCAGGTTCATCCCTGCACTTCCAGCCCCAAGCACTATCAAGTCATATTTTTTCATTTGAATCCTCCTTTTCATTTGAAACCCTGCTAAAATTATCTTCCGATATAAAGTTGGGTGTAGAAATAGCGTCCGCCGCTTTGATAAACTCCTACACCGACATGGCTATAGCCCCGGCCCAGGATATTTGCCCTGTGCCCGGAAGAGTTCATCAGGCTACTGTGAGCAGCGCTGACACTGCCGTTTGTATTCCAGGCAAGATTTTCGCCTGCGCTTCTATAACTCACCCCGTAACGATCCAACAAGCCGGTAAAACGTCCGTAAGTAGGTGAATTATGGCTAAAATAATTGTTCACCGCCATATCCCTGCTTTTTGCCCTGGCCGCTGCAGTGACCTGGCTGCTAACCTGCAGGGGCGGTAACCCGGCGCTGCCCCTGGCCTGATTAATAGCACTGACCATTTGCTGCTCCCTGCTGCTCAGCGATGTCGAAGACTGCACACCCAGACTTTCTTGAGGAGGCGGAGGTTGATCAGGAAGCTCGGGCCTGGTTGTTTCCCCGGGACTAGAAGTCAGTTTTTTTTCTATTCCATAGTTTTCTGTTCCGTGGTCTTCTATTCTATAGAACGATGCATAAATATAAACCGGCCCCTTATCGTCATTCCGGGCTCCCGATCCCTCTAATCCTTCCAAACCGCCTGTTTGATCTGAACCGGTTAGCTCTACTCCCGGTTCATTTCCGAATGAGGATTCCTCTGCTGCAATTATGATCTTTTGGTTCCGATCAGATCCGCCGATACCATAAAACGCAGCTGCGGAAATAAGCACTATAAAACCAACATAAAGCCATATAAAAAGAGACCTGTTAATCTGCATCTGATAACTCCTCACAGCATCCATTTTTAATTATTCCAACTCACTGTAAATCAGCGGTAGATCACGATTTGTAATAATCCCCTGCAGTGGCTGATCAACTTTGCCGTTTCCGGTAATCAAAACCGCTTCGAGCTTTTTGTCCTTATTCTGCCATTTATTAAACAGTCCGGGGATCTCAGGTAACGAAGTATCAGCGGAGACAATTTCATAACTACCCTTGTGATCGACAACGCGCATTAACTCCCCTATACTGGTTTTCTCGATATCAAATGAGTTTTCGGCAAGACTTAAGCCCATCCATTGTACAATCATATTCAAAGTTAACAGCCCGATCACCCTGCCATTTTCAAGAACCGGGGCCTGGGTATAGGTAAGCTTACTCAATTCCCTGATCGCTCGTGCTGCAGGATGATCTATCTGAAGGGTTAAAACTTTTTTCTGAAAAAGTGGAAGTACCCTGGGAGGCTCTAAGAGCAGTCTGGCAATATGCTCGATATCGGCAACGGCATCACCGTTTGGCTCGGCGATAATTTCCCCTCCGGCCCGATCATGGACTATTGCATTACGCAGTTCGCTGTATTCTCTTAAATCAAAGTGATGCTTCTCTATAACCGGATTTACCCTGGCCCCTTTATTGACCAGTTCAGTAAAAGGACGATGATCCTTTAAATTAAGGATTCTTTTTAACTCGTGCTCAAGCTCGGAGTATGCATTTAAAAATCTTTCTGCAT
>PWEB01000214.1 GCA_003553305.1 Syntrophomonadaceae bacterium | reverse complement strand
TTTCAGCTTCTTGCTCAGTGGTTCCCTGGCTGAAACAACCAGGTATTGAAGGGCACTCGGCAATATATACACCATCTTCATCTTGAAAAATGGTAATTAAGAATTTCACTTATAATCATCTCCTTTTTGATCGCACTCCCTCCACCCCTATTATACAACATTTCAGGGGTGTGGTCCCGCTTTAAAAGGCTTACCCCAGCGGGTGTTTTTCCCGCCGCTTCGCGCACATCGCTCGTATCAACGTGGGCGTAAACCTCGGTGCTGCAGGTATGATCATGTCCGGCCAGCAATAACCGGTTAAAGCACACAGCCTACCCATTTCTTGCCGGAAAGCTTTTTAAAGCACGTCAGCAAGCGGGTGGTTTTATTATCAAGTATTCTTCCTAGACCAACCTCATTATATTGACCACCCGGCTGTCAGCTAAGCAGGTTTTCTTCATCTTCACTGCGCCAGGTTAGAATATGCTGATCTGATGCCGGAATAAATGAGTCTGCAGCAGGCCTTTTGATGGCCAGGGTAATCTGTAGTTTCTGGAGGGTATTTTTTAAGATCGCTTCTATTTCATCTGCGGGGCCGTAGAGGAGCGCCCGGGTTGCGTCGGTGCTTAAGGCTTCAGTTAGTTCAATCCGGGCAGGCACTTAGTTTTTGATGCATCCTACCGGCACAACGTAAACGCCGTCTTCTCTTCTATAGCCGTATTCCGTTACTGTTAATACCATCAAAAAAGAGGGTGCTTGCATGCGGTCGGTATCGATCTTGCTCTTCAGTAAAAGCAGTTTGCGGGCAGCATCCTCAATTTCACTTCCTCCGAGCTTTGCCTCAATTAAAGCGTATGAGCCATTTCGCAGATGGACAACTGCATCACATTCAAGACCTGTCTTATCACGGTAATGATATAGAATTCCATCTAAGGCTTCTGCAAATACTCTTAAATCTCGAATACACATTGATTCAAAAAGCAAGCCGGTGGTATTTAAGTCGTTTAGCAGATCATCGGGCCCTAGACCAAGTGATGCTACGGCAATTGAGGGGTCGACAAAGTGCCGCTTATCAGATTTCCTGATTGCAGTTCGCGACCTTAAATTAGGACTCCATGCCGGCAGATCCTCAACAACAAAGATTCTCTTTAAGGCGTTAATATATGAATAAATAGTGTCTTCATCCAGTGTGTCAAGATCGTTGGGAACTATATCTGCCCTTATATTAGTGGCTTTGGCGTCTGAAGCAGTGAATCTCGATAGTGAATGCATTAGAAGCTTTACCCGCTGCGGGTTCTTTTTAACGCCATCTGCACTTGAGATGTCTGATTCAACAACAGCATCATAATAATCATAGGCCTGCCTTAGAGCTATTTTCTCGCTCTGATCAAGTGCTTTGGGCCAGCCTCCCCTGCAGATCAAGTATGCAATGCGGCGGAGATTTAATGCGCTTTTAGCCGAGATAGTTTTCTGTTCTCTGAATAATTCACCAAGTGAAACTGATCCGTTTGAATCGCCAGATTCATAAAGAGTCATTGGCCTCATAGTCATTCTTGATATTCTACCCGTACCTGAATGTGCAGTTGTCATGTCAGCGGCCGGAACTGATGAGCCGGTCAGGATAAATTGGTTGAACTGGTCTCTTTTGTCAACTTCAAAACGAACAGCATCCCATAACTGCGGAGCCAGTTGCCATTCATCTATCAAGCGAGGCGGATCACCTTTCAGTAAAAGGGCAGGATCAAGTTCAGCCATTTTTAAATTATGGGTTTTTTTTGCTGGATCCTGCATGTATAGAATGCTTTTAGCAATTTGGCTGGCAGTCGTAGTTTTACCGCACCACTTTGTTCCTTCTATCAAAACCGCACCTTTAGCTTCCAGTTTATCCTGCAAAATTTTATCGGCGATTCTGTTTCGGTACCTTTTCATTTCATCCACCTCATCATGATTATATAAGAAATGTGTAACCACAGCAATAATTTTTTGGTGATTTGGCGCTTGATTTTTCCGGTGAATAGCATAAATTATTTCGGTAGTTTGGCGGTTTGCAGGGCAGTCTGGGGTTCAAGTGAAGTTGAAGAGGTCCTTTTATATTTCTTTTACTCTCACATGGCTGCCTTTTTACTGAACAATTATATAACCAATTACTTCAAGCACTCTAATCCATTCTGAGCCAGACCCTACTGTTAATAAGGGTGCCTTATAGCATCAATTTCCATGGAGGATAACAGTACAGACTCGACACAAGTGATAAGCTAGGCTATATTATCTATATAATATGTGTTTATATACACATATTTCACACTTAATATGGATGTGAGGCTAATGCAGCGCTTACTAATGGATGATTTAGTGCGGTGGAAAAACAGCAGCTATAGAAAACCGCTAATTTTAAAGGGAGTGCGCCAGTGTGGCAAAACCTATTTACTGCAAAAGTTTGCCTCGCTGTATTGCCAGGACCTGGCATACTTTAATTTTGAAGGCAACCCGGCCCTCTCTGAGCTTTTTGAACGCAACCTTGAACCTGAGCGTATTATTACCGAATTAGGCGTGCTGCAGGGTAGCAGGATAAAACCAGGCGCTACGCTGATTGTTTTCGATGAAATTCAGTTCTGCCCCCAGGCATTAACTTTTCTAAAATATCAATATGAAAAAGCGCCTGATTATCACCTGGCCTGTGCCGGTTCTTTACTTGGCATTACCCTTGCCAAGCCATCGTCTTTTCCTGTCGGCAAGGTTGATTTTCTCACTCTTAGGCCGCTAAACTTCGAGGAATTTTTACTGGCCCAGGGCGAGGAAGATTTAATCAGGCATATAAAAGAGCTTGCTGGAGATTCACCACTGCCGAAGATTTTTACTGATAAATTAAACGCTATCCTTAAATCTTATTACCTGACAGGAGGTATGCCGGAAGTGGTTGCCAGGTGGCTCGAGAGTAAAGATATTAGTGATGTTGAAGCGGCCCAGGACGCGATTATTAATGCTTATGAGCTTGATTTTGCCAAATATGCACCGGTTAAAGATTATTCCAAGGTGTCATTAATTTTCAGGAGCATTCCAGACCAGGTGGCCAGGGAAAATGGGAAATTTATTTATGGCCGAGTCAAAGCGGGTGCCCGGGCCAGGAACCTGGAAGATGCGCTTGAATGGTTAATCGGTGCTGGCATTGCCCATAAAGTTTGTAAGGTAGAAAAACCGGCCATGCCACTATCGGCTTATGCTGACAGAAGCCATTTCAAGCTATATCTGGCCGATACTGGTTTGCTTAGAAGAATGGCTCGCTTACCGGCATCTGTAATCTTAGAAGAATCACCGGCTTACAGTGAATTTAAAGGGGCTTTGGTCGAAAATTACGGGCTTAATGAGCTGATCGGGATAAGTGGTGAGACCCCTTTTTACTGGAAATCCGGCAATCAAGCGGAGGTTGATTTTCTAACCCAGATCGGCGAGCAGATTATCCCTGTGCAAGTTAAGGCTTCCACAAATCTAAAGTCGCGCAGCCTGGCCGAGTACAGGAAAAAGTATAGCCCGGAAATAGCAATCAGAACATCGCTAGCAAATCTAAAACGTGAAGAAGGCTTGCTAAACCTCCCTTTATATCTTTTGTTTGCCCTCAAGCGCTTCCTTTGAGCCAGGGTCCTTTAGCTTTTAGGTGACAGCCGGTTTGACAACAGATGCCGCACCTGTTTTGTCACACTAGGAAGAGGATAGAAGATCTTGCAGGCCATTTTTTAAAAGCAGGTTAACCGCTCCGCGGTAAAGTGGGCTACACTATTAAGCAAAGAATCCTCACAGCGTGGAAGCAGATATCCATTTAACGCCATGGCTTCCCCCAGAGCGAGGCCGAGGCAATAATCCGGGCGCTTTTCAAGGGGTGATTCGTTATATCTCATACGTCCCAGCGGGCATTGCTCTTCTTTTGCTCGCTGCAGCATAAATAAAAAGGCAGCCGCGGACAGTTCCATTATCATTTCATCCTCTTATAGTCAGCAGCTAATTTTTTATTTAAAAGTAGCTGCTTATTTATTTATGCGAAATATAGTTTTTCTTCTTTAGGCGCCGGCACAGGATCACCAAATTCTTTAGCTGTATCTATCCATAACTGAATTGCTTCTTTTACATTCCCTAGAGCTTCCTCATGAGTAATACCATGAGCCATACATCCGGGTAACTCGGGAACTTCAGCTATAAAAGCTGAATCTTCCTTACTCCAGTATATAATTATCTCATATTTATGCATCAAAATTACCTCCAAGCTTATACTTTACTATCAGATGCCTTACCTGTTTTACTTGATAAGGTTTAGCCTTGTTCCCAGCTTTCTGAAGATTGACTTTCTCTTCAATACCTTCTTTTCTAAATAGGTGATGACTTCCTT
>PWEB01000142.1 GCA_003553305.1 Syntrophomonadaceae bacterium | reverse complement strand
TTTTTAATTTGATTATGATTTTTAAATGTAACTATATATTGATAACTATATATTGAAAAGAAAGAGTTTCACAGGACATTTTTATAGACCACCGCAAACAAGTTATAGATATTTTGTTACTGCTCAGTTCTAGTTGTGATGCATTTTGGGCTGGTGACATTGCGATAGAACGGTTGCAATGGCCGACAAAGTAAAGTTTGTAGCTGGTCGGCCTGGATCCAGGCCGCCAAGGCCTGAACCATAGGTGGCGAATGCCAAGGGCAGCCAAAGCGAAAGCCTGCAGCTGAGTCGCCACCATTGCCCGCGAGGAGTTGGGCACCAGGCCAAAACGAGGCACGGCTGAGCAGACACGTTCTTTTAAGAAAGAAGCTACTTTCTATACTTCAATAATCTTAACTGCATGATCTACAGCAGCAACTTCTTCGCTCATAACAGTTTTCATTTATTATTTCCACTTCTTACAAATAGCACATATACTCCAACAAACGTTGCTAAAACTATACTTATGAAAATAATTGCGTTGATATACATCCCAATGTTACCCATTAAATTCGCTCCTCTTATTTTGGCAATTTATTGTGATATACTTCCACACCTTAACAGGCAGAAGCTTTATAGAGAATACCAGCTATTGCCGTTATCAAGACAATTGATTTTCCGATCCTGCTGATGTCATTTTAGTATGTAAATAATAACAGTTCAGAACATTTTAATCAATCAATTATTATAATGGTCATTGTAGAGGGAAATTGCAGAGAACCCCTTGCTGCATGGAAAATATTAACTTTAGAAGAAATAAACAAGCTTTTAATTACAGACAAAAAGTTGCGATGTATGAAAATAATGAAGAGTTTACCATGTACTGATAGGTTGGTACGTAATCAAAAACCCTTAGAAAAAACATCATTAAATGCCAGATCTGCGCGGATGGCAAGGTGATTGTGAAAAATGAATTTAATCAATGATTTGACAAAGTCACGATTTAAGGCTATAAAAAGCGGTACTGTTAAGTCTGTTAAAGATTAGGATGGGACATATTTGAGCAGAAGTCCAATATTTTTGGTTAACTGTCTGGCTGGAATCTTCATATTTGCCGTTCTGCTTAATGTTTATGACACTGTAGCGGAAAGTTACAAACCTGCCCTTCAGGAAACTTCCATATTACCTCATGAAGAGATTTGCATAATCGAGATAGAAACAAAACCTGTCAAAGAAGTTGATCCCGGAGAGCTGGAATATGAGGAGGCTGCGCCTATTATTAACTCGCTGTTCGGTGCCTGGGACATGGAAGCAGCGGGGCTCGACAATGTGGGCTGGACCCAGAAGGGGATTGCTTCCTGGTACGGATCCAATTTCCACGAGGGTCCTACCGCAAGCGGCGAAACTTACGACATGTATTCCATGACGGCAGCACACCGAAAACTACCCTTCAATACCTTTGTGGAGGTGACCCTCCTCGACAGCAACCGCTCGGTTGTAGTCAGGATAAACAACCGCGGGCCATATGCCGGAGAGGAAAGGATTATAGACCTTTCCAAGAAAGCGGCTGATAAGTTAGGCATGAAGGGACAGGGCCTGGCCAAGGTTAAGATCGAGGTTATTGAGACCCCTAATTAAGATTTCATGAACAAACCCTGTTTAAAAACCATTTAATATGAACCAAGCGGTTATCAAGGGGACACAGGGGGACGGTTCCTCTGTGTCTCCGAATCATTTTCAGCTAGTATATACGGAATTATTGCAAACAATTTACCACTTGTAGTTGTTTGTTGCTCACTTATGTTATAATAAATTTTGAAGTCTGGCTGTACTTTGGTTTAAAGACCACCAGACCCAAAATAAATAAATAACAATTTCGAGTAGGGTATCTTGTTTCCCTGCGGTGATGGTGAAATGGAATTACCATTTTACCTCATAATAGCAAATGCTGTTACACCGCCGGGGTTTATTTATGAGATTAATGTTGCAGGAGGTATTAGTAAGTATGGCTGATTTAAAAACATGTCCTTTTTGCCTTGAAGATATTCCGGCCAAAGCGATTAAATGCAGATATTGCGAATCGATGGTTGATGATGTCTCTCCGAAGGCTAAAGAGACTTCTCCGTTTGCAGGTTCTACTGCAGAAGAACAAAGTAAAAACCAAGTTCCGCCTCAGCAGCCTATGCACTACCAGGCGGGTTCTGAAAAGAAAAATAACAAGCGCTTCCTAGTCCCATTGATAATAGTAGCTGTTGTGTTGTTCCTATTGTTGGGTGCCGGTGGTGGCTATTGGTTCCTGCTCCGTGAAGAAGCAACTCCCGTTGTTGAAAGCGTAGCAAGAGAAGACGTCCTTGGTTCCTGGAAAGGTACCAGTGGAGATGAAACAGTTTATTTTCAGTTCCTGCCCAATGAAATGGTAAGCGTAGGTGTTTCTGCTGAGGATTACTGGTTTAGGACTGAATATCAAGTGGTCCAATCTGAGGACAATAGTTATCTAGAACTTTATCACAGTGGAAATGATGAATGGGAAAGGACTGCCAAACTAACTACAAGTGAAGAAAATGGGCTAACAGTTACTGACGAATGGGATGGAATAGTTTTCGATTTGGAAAGTATACCAGACTCGGAGTTTAGAGAAGTAATTAATGATCTGAGCTTTGAAAGATAATCTATTGCGGTGCGGCATTTTCTAAAACAACAAAAATGAATGCCTCTACGGGGGCATTTTTTTTACCCGGAGTCTGAACATGCTATGATTAAGCTGGGGTTGGTATTATGCAGAACGATGAAATATTTATGGAACAGGCTCTCCGGCAAGCTGAAGAAGCTGCACGATGCGGAGAAGTTCCGATTGGTGCGGTTTTAGCCAAAGATAATTCAATCCTGGTTGCTGATCGCAATAGACGCGAAGAGTTAAAAGATGCTACTGCACATGCTGAATTATTGGTTTTACGCAAGGCCGGAAGGATGCTAGGTGGTTGGCGTTTAAGTGGTTACACTCTTTATGTGACCCTTGAACCCTGTCCGATGTGTGCCGGGGCAATGGTCCTGGCCCGTATTGACCGCCTGGTTTTTGGCGCGGTTGACCCTAAAGGCGGTGCAGCCGGGAGCCTTTATGATATAGTCCGCGATGAAAGGTTAAACCACCGCTTGGCCATTACAGGAGGCGTAATAGAAGAGCAATGCGCATCTATACTCCAGCAATTCTTTCGTTCAAAGCGTGTATAACGGTGGTAAAAAAGTGCTGAATTAAACAGCAGGCTTGCTTTACAAATAGCTGCGCCTTGTTGTAATATATGATCTGAGTAAGGAGAGATGGCCGAGTCCGGTTGAAGGCGCACGACTCGAAATCGTGTGTGCCCAAAAGGCACCGTGGGTTCGAATCCCACTCTCTCCGCCAAACTTCATGAATAAAGGGTTTCGGGATGTGCCTGGAACCTTTTGTTTGTCAAAAAACCATATAATTACAACCAGTAAACATCCCAGTAAACATTTTTCCATATAAAATAATATATTTCTGATTCTAAATGTGGCAAATAATATCCATTTTGATGGACCGTTTGTACATGGATGTAATTAAAAATAATCTGCCTATAATGTTCTTGTAATCATCAGGCCTTATACTGAAAGAAAGTTGACCCCCTCTATTTATATATTTCATTAGGCACAGTAACTATACTGTGCCTAACCTGTGTCTTAAGAACATGTTCCTCATTATATCAAATTGTGCGATTTACTTTTAATACTCTTCCTATCATCATCTCCAATGGTGACAAATATTCCATTAGCTGCAACCTCTAACACTGCACAGGCATCTTCTTGTCTTCGAACCTTCGATTTCTGCATCTATTACCCATGCATATCGCTCGGATGTTAAATGAAATGATGCTTTATTCGGTTAACTTGTTCGAAGAGGTCAAAGCTGTTGGTATCCAGGCATTCCTTAAAACATTGTTCTGAGTTATGCGCCATAGGGAACTGGAGACAGAGAGGCTTCGCAAGTTAAAAGAATCCCCTGGCCAGCTGCGATTGGAGCAGGAAGAAAATTGGCAAACAAACGAGCCGGCGGCATAACGGTAAAACTGATAGGCATAAAACCTGCCAAGGACATACTAATCTTCTGCCTTTTTTTAGGCCTCGGTCCGATCAAATGGCTTGAGTGGCTTCACGAAAGAGTGCTGAGAAAGGATAAAGCTAAATAACTGGTAATTATTGCTAGCATAAAGGGTGATTACAAGTCTTGCGCTTGCTTAAAAGAATTTCATGCGTCAGTTCTGCCATGAAATGTCGGTCTATTGCCTTTATCGATATCATAAGTTATAATGCGATTGTAAACTTGTTATAGAGTCCTAGAATTAATATTAATCCTAGGACTACGGACCTTTTAAACAGATAAGGT
>PWEB01000216.1 GCA_003553305.1 Syntrophomonadaceae bacterium | reverse complement strand
AGAATGCGCTATTGAAATTAGCAGCTTTTCCAAAACTGCCGGATTTACCGGGGTGCGCCTCGGTTGGTCGATTGTGCCTAAAAAACTGGTGGTTGAAGACAGCGAACCAGAAGAAGTGCATTCTCTCTGGTTTCGCAGGCAAACTACCTTTTTTAACGGTGCATCAAACATCGCCCAGCGGGGTGGCTTAGCAATTCTTTCTGAAAAAGGGCTGAAGGAATGCGCCGGGCTCATCGATTATTATATGGAAAATGCTCGGATCATCAGGGAAGGCCTGCAGAAGATGGGTATGATAGTCTATGGAGGACTAAATGCACCTTACCTTTGGCTGGAAGCACCGGGAGGGTTATCATCCTGGGATTTTTTTGATAAACTATTGGACGAGGCAAACGTGGTTGGCACCCCGGGGAACGGTTTCGGTCCCTCCGGGGAAGGTTATTTCCGGTTGAGCGCTTTTGGCCACCGCGAGGATATTGAAGAAGCAGTGCAGAGCATTCAAAGTGGTTTAAAGTTATAGCTATCACGGAGGCTTTAATGAATAAAAAAAATTTCCCCCTGTCTAAGACCGAGTTGGAAAAAATCACGGAAACTTACCCTACCCCTTTTCACCTTTATGAGGAAAAGGCAATCAGGGATAATTGTCGTGATTTTTACAATAAATTTCCCTGGGTTTCCGGTTTTAAGAACTATTTCGCAGTAAAGGCCTGCCCCAATCCGTTTATCTTAAGTTTACTACGGGAAGAAGGCATGGGTGCTGACTGCAGTTCTTTAGCAGAGCTTTTACTGGCTGAAAAAGTCGGTTTTAAAGGGGAAGAGATCATGTTTAGCTCTAATGATACACCCCCGGAAGAATTTAAAGAAGCCTCACGGATCGGTGCGATCATTAATTTAGATGATATCACTCATCTGGAAACCTTGGAAGAGTGCACCGGGATTCCGGAGATGATTTCTTTTCGCTACAATCCCGGTGATTTGCGCAGCGGTAACGTTTTAATCGGTCAACCGCAGGAGGCTAAATACGGGGTGCCCCGGGACCAGATTATCGAAGCTTATAGAAGGGCCAGGGATAAGGGAGCGAAGCGCTTTGGCCTGCATACCATGGTAGCCTCTAATGAGTTAGAGGACAGCTACATTGTAGAAACAGCCCGTATGCTTTTCGAACTGGCTGTAAAGATAAAAGAGGAAACTGGGATTAAGGTTGAGTTGATTAACATGGGTGGAGGGATTGGTATCCCCTATCATCCCGAAGATCAGCCGGTAAACCTAAAAGCAGTCTCTATAAGTATGCAGGGCCTCTATGATCAGATCATTGCCGACAGCGGACTTGCCCCTCTGAAGATTGCTTTTGAATCAGGTCGTATGGTCACCGGACCTTTTGGATATCTGGTCACCAGGGTTCGTCATATTGCCAGAAAATATAAGGATTATGTTGGTTTGGATGCCTGTATGGCCGATTTGATGCGTCCTGCGATATACGGGGCTTATCATCATATTACAGTGAGCGGTAAGGAAAATGAGCCCCGGAATTATACTTACGATGTGACCGGTTCACTTTGTGAGAACAATGATAAATTTGCTATCGACAGGCCCCTTCCGAAAATCGAAAAAGGAGATCTGCTGGTTATTCATGATACCGGAGCGCACGGCTATGCGATGGGTTTTAACTATAACGGAAAGCTGCGCTCAGCGGAATTGCTGCTTCAGGAAAATGGGTCATGTGATCTGATCCGGCGGGCGGAAACCATTGATCACTATTTTTCGACAATGCTTTTTCCGGATGCCCCGCACGGTTTTTGATTAAAGATCTCAAAAGAGTCATAGCCAATCTTGTTTCCGTTAGTTTTAATTTTTTAAAGGAGCGTGTTAATTATGGTCAGAAGTGATATCAGGGCGTACATCAACATTGGAGCGCTTGCTATTGTTTTGTTAATGAACTACCTCTCTAATGCAATACCGTTTAACGGAATGACCCAGGAGGATTTGTCCGCAGTTAACCCAGTATTAATCACCCCGGCCGGTTACGTATTTTCAATCTGGGGCTTGATCTATCTCGGTTTGATAGCTTTTGTAGTTTACCAGGCCCTTCCTAATTACCGTGAAAATCCGATGGTCAAAGCAGTGGGGCTTTTATTTGCGGTCAGCAGTGTTTTCAACGTTCTCTGGCTCATTCTATGGCATTACCAGCATGTAGGCTGGGCTTTGATTGTGATCATCCTTTTCCTGGCCAGCCTGGTTGCAATTTACATGCGACTTGGTGCAGTTACAACTGAGAAAACTATTTATGACCGCATTCTGGTTAAATACCCTTTCAGTCTTTATGTGGCCTGGCTTACGGCAGCAACAATCGTTAACTTTAATGTGTGGCTATATAATATAGGCTGGCTGGGCATCGGTGCAGGCGGAGTGTTTTTTACAGTTCTCATGCTTGTCCTCGCTGCCTTGATTGCCCTGGCAGTCTTTTACCTGCGCCAGGATTACATTTACGCCGGGGTATTTGTCTGGGCTTTGATTGGGATAGGCGTCCGACACAGCACAGACTTAGTTTTCCTCACCGTTGTAGCCTGGATTGCTGCAATAGCGATCCTCTTCTTCTTGGGCTGGATCGCTGCCCGTAAAAGCGGGATCGCCTTGGGATAGGAATAAAAAATCCTGAAGGATTGGCTATGCTGGCGAGCGTTTGGAGTGACCCTCTGCAGCGATACACTACGAGTACGGTTTAAATCACACTATATTTTTTAACTATAACCTGACCATATGCGCTTGAGAATGTGTCACCAGGCGCATATGGGGGAATATTTTCGTTTTATTTATTCATTTGCCGCAAGCGGAAAATCTTTGATATTTAATAATTATCCAGTGAGCAGGTAATTTCCCTTCCGGTCGGCAGAGGGTATTCACCATCCCATACTATCCGGCGATAGTTTGCCGGATCGGTATTTCCTTCAGTATTAAACAATAGAACGAAAGACTCCTTATTGAGCCCCAATGATTTTTTGACTCGAGCCAGCGCACTATTTCCCATCAGCAAGGAAAGCAAGCCGGCACCTACTGCTCCGGATTCCCCGGAAATAATTCTTAAATCATGGCCGGTAGGATGGCCGAGGATTCTCATTCCACGGGCGGCTATATAGTCTGTGCATGAGACGAAGGCGGAGCTAAAGTCTCTTAAAATATCCCAGGCCATGACATTAGGTTCGCCGCAGGACAGCCCTGACATGATTGTTTGTAAGTCACCTTTAACTGGATGGCGTTTTCCGTCTTTATGGGCTGCAGAATTATAAATACAGGCAGCGTTAGTGGGTTCAACTATAATCGCTTTTGGGGACGCTTCCCCAAATATATTTTTCAGGTATCCCAATACGGCTGCAGGCATGGATCCCACACCCGCCTGGAGAAAGATGTGAGTAGGTATTTTACGGCCCTCTGCTTTTAATTGCTGCAATGCTTCATAGATCATAGTAGTATAGCCCTGCATAATCCAACCCGGGATTTCGGTATATCCCGCCCAAGCGGTATCCTGGACCAGGTGCCAACCTTCTTCTTCTGATTTCCTGATAGCCAGGCGGACAGTGTCGTCATAATTTAAATCAGTTACAACTGCATCGGCCCCTGTTTCAAGGATGGCATCAATTCTTGCTTTAGCAGAACCTTTTGGTAAATAAACAACTGCTTTTTGGCCTAGTTGCTGTGCAGCCCAGGCGACACCTCTTCCGTGATTCCCATCGGTTGCTGTAATGAAAGTCATCATGCCGGTTTGTTCCCGGATTTTCGCTGAGGACAGATAATCAAAATCTAAGTTATTATCGGAAAAGCCCAGCTGAAGGGAAATTGACTTAGCCATTGCATAAGTTCCGCCCAGGGCTTTAAAGGAGTTTAATCCAAAGCGGTATGATTCATCTTTTACATAAATGCCCCCGACTTCAAGTTCTTTTGCCAGGCTTGATAAATCTACTAAAGGGGTTTCCTTGTAGGATGGAATGGTTTTATGAAAGCGGAAAGCTTTTTCTGCTTCCGGTGAGGCAAGTAAGGGCGGAACCCTGCCCCCAATATTTTTGTTGACGATCACCTTTATGTCATCTTCATGAATAGACATTATTTAACCTCCATCAGCAAAAGTGTTCTTAAAAGAATTCTGGATGAAATTTAAAAACCCTGCTGTTTATAAGAAAGGTAATCTGTTAATTTACAGAGTCGGTTTGTAGACAGCCCCGTGGGCCAGAATGTTCAATAATAAGAGCCGGACCACGATCAGATCAAAGTTGTAATTCGCAGGATTAATTATCTGGTAGAACGGGGTCCCCTGGTGTTATAGCCTGCCCTAATGAAAGCAAAAAATGCTTCTTATTCTATCGCCTTGATACTCTGTTCGGAAAATGATATAATT
>PWEB01000157.1 GCA_003553305.1 Syntrophomonadaceae bacterium | reverse complement strand
TTTTCTTATCATCAATTTGTAAGCTTACTGTTTTCATCTTTATTATACCCTCCCCTCGGCTATAGTATGGTCATGCCTAAGCGTAAACACTTGATGCAGCGTTCCGCTTCGTTGATTACTTTCGCCGGATATTTAAAGCCCAGTTCCGCTTCATCAAAGCCTTTTAACCGCTCTTTGATCGGCAGGACTTCTTCTTCCAGGCGTTCTCTTCCTCCAACCATTTCCGGGACTACTGCTTCCTTGTAGACACCGATTTCCTCAACATGCTTTTCACTTACCGCCTGAGCTTCCACCTTACTCTGCCCGGTGCGGATATAATTGTCAATTGCTTCAGCGGCGCGGTTTGCAGAAGCGATGGCCTCGATCACCGTAGCTGCACCAAGGACCACGTCACCACCGGCAAAGATACCCGGTGTATCCGTTTCCATAGTAACTGGATCGGTGGACAGGTTTTCTTTTTTAGTCAGTTCAAGACCGCACTCCGGGGTCATATAACTATAATCGGCGACCTGTCCGATGGCAGGAATCACAGTGTCCACATCGAGGACATATTCAGAACCTTCCAAGGGTTCCGGACGACGTCTGCCGCTATCATCAGGCTCACCGAGTTTCATCCTGATGCACTCCAGACCGCTTACACAACTGCTATCTTCAAGTATGGATGTTGGGTTCGCCAGCAGATGGAACTTGATTCCTTCCTCTTCAGCAGCATCAACTTCTGCTGCGTTGGCAGGCATTTCCGCCCTGCTGCGACGATAAATCAGATTGACCTCCTTAACGCCAAGGCGAATTGCTGATCGCGCACAGTCCATGGCCACGTTTCCGCCGCCAATAACAGCAATTTTTTCGCCCAAATCCACTTTTTCTCCAAGGTTAACTTTGCGCAGATATTCAACCCCGGGTAAATAGCCCTTATAGCCGGCATCTTCACCCTTACATCCCATTGTAGTGCTTTCGTGCAGGCCGTTAGCAATAAAGATCGCTTTGAAGCCCTCTTTCCAAATTTGATCGAGGGTTATATCTTCCCCAACCTTGGTATTATAGATAATTTCAACCCCAAGGCTCTCTACTAAACCAATTTCGGCATTGAGGATATCGCGGGGCAGTCGATAGCTTGGTATCCCGGCTGCGAGCATACCTCCTGCGATTGGAAGTGCTTCATAAATAGTGATTTTATAACCTTTTTGAGCTAATTGGTAAGCGGCATTAAGTCCGGCCGGGCCTGCGCCGACAATAGCCACCCTGGCAGCATCAGCTGCCGTTTTAACGTTTTTGGCCTTTTGATCGTAATTATTTTTAGCCCCGAAGTCTGCCGCATAACGCTTTAAGAGACGAATTGACAGGGACTGATCATAGGGCTGACGGTTACAATTAGACTCACAGGGATGGACACATACCCTGCCCAGGGTCCCAACCAGCGGAGTTTTCTCTCGATTGACAGCAAGAGCTTCTTCATAATCGCCTTCTTTTATACACTCAATATACTTGGGAATATTGATATGAGCCGGACAGCCATTACGGCAGGGAGCCGTCAGAATTGGCTGATAAGCCAGGCCGTTGTCTCTTGCAGGCGGAGTTTCGCTTAAGTATGCTTCAAAATCTGCTGCGAAGTGTTCCAATGCATGCAGCAATGGCACCGGAGAAGACATCCCGAGTTCACAAAGCGAACTGTCCTTGATCAGGCTGCTAATTTCTTTTAGAAAAGCCAGATCGTTTTTGCTGCCCTTACCTTCCAGAAGCTTTTCAAGCCGGTCAGCAACAACCTTGCTCCCGGCACGGCAGGGGATACATCGTCCGCATGATTCCTTTTGAACACTCTGAAAATATTCTTTTAGTGTTTCTACAACATTTAATTCAGGATCAACAATTACCATCCCAGCCCAGCCAATAAAAGCTTTTAATTCCTTTTCGCCGAGCTGAGGGGGCAC
Source organism: Syntrophomonadaceae bacterium (assembly GCA_003553305.1). GTDB lineage: Bacteria > Bacillota > Dethiobacteria > DTU022 > DTU022 > B1SED10-74M. The sequence continues at coordinate 2,494 of PWEB01000157.1, read as the reverse complement.
ATCCAAATCCTGCAGGTCCATCCGTTCGCTTGGTTTCTTGTTGCGTTCATCAGTTAATTTTCCATTCCAGCTGCTAAAAAATACTTTGGACATTTTTCCCTCTCTCCCTAAAGATAATTACTTGAATCATCCTCCCCAGATAATGTTCGTGATGTTATTCACTCATCCTCCCTCCACTTAAGATAAAAGTTATTCGATTAAGGTCAGGCCTTTATCATGCTACGTGCTACCAGTTTTTACTTCGCCATGATTTGAGAAAATCCTTTTAGAGTTTTAAAAGCAACTAATTTTAGAGAATTATATATTCTTAGCGCAGAGAATAGCGCGCAGCCTGGATAGCCAGTCCGACAGCATTGTCGGAAGCAAGTTCAGGTTGAGCAAAAAACAATTTCCAATCCAAAAAATTTTCGATTAATCTTGCTCCGATAAAGCGGTTGGCCGTCACTCCACCCACTGCCAGCAAACCCTGGTAATCTTTTGGATTGATAGAAATGTTTTGCACAGCAAGGCTCAGCGAATCAGCGATACAAACTTCAACTGCCCGGGCCAGATCTTTTTTAGAGCAGCCTCCGGCAATTAAACGTTCTGCCTGGCTGGCCGGCCCTGAAAAACTAATTTCACTTCCTTTAACCGCCACAGGTAATTGAAGGTTGCCGGTAACGCCTTTTTTAGCGAGAAATTCCAGCTGGGGTCCGGCCGGAAAATTAAGACCCATGGCCCGTCCAATGCGGTCAACAAACTGCCCGGCATTTAAATCAGCAGTACCGCCCAATAATTCAAGAGTTAGATTTCCGGGACATTTTTCTTCAGCAGAAAGGATTTCAGTCGTGCCACCTGCTAGATGCAGGACAATATAGTAACCCGGTTTTATACCTGCAGACCATAAACCGGCCAGAACATGACCTTCCTGATGAGAAGAAGCCCAAAATTGAAGGCCCATGGTTTGCGAAAGAAACAAACCAAAGGCCTCACTGACTTTAAAAACTGGCATATAAGATCCTTCGATGGGCCGGGGGCGGGTTGAAGAAACCACCGCTTTCAGGGAACCATCCTTCAAAAGTTCCCTGCCTGATCCCCAGAGGTCAGGCAGATTTTTAATATGCTCAAACACTGCTTCTGATTGACGTAAACCAAGATTCCCCATCTCAACCGACAAAGCTAACCTGTTGTCGAAGATAAGGTTTTCATCCTGGTCAACAAGGGCCAGTGATGTTGTGTAAGCTGATGTGTCAAGGCCCAAATACAGACCCATTTCAGGATTTTCTATCAAATGATTCTCCTGCCACTCGATCTAAAATTCCGTTTATAAAGCCGACTGCTTCAGCGGTGCTTCCATATTTTTTGGCCAGTTCAAGTGCCTCGTTAATCGATACTGCATGGGGTATATCTTTGCGATAAAGAATTTCATATATGGCCATTCGCAGTAAGTTGCGGTCAACAGCAGATAGCCTCTCTAATTCCCATTTAACGAGGTTGGTTCTGATCAGATTATCGATATAATCGATTTTTTCCACGGTACCCGAGACCAGATCTTCGATAAACTGCTTCTCATCATTACTGAAATTAAGGTCTTCAAGAGATCTGCGCAGGGCTAGTTCAACCCTGCACTGACCAATATCAATTTGAAAAAGAGCTTTAAAAACAACCTCTCTGGATAAACGACGGGACAATAGGCTTATGACCTCCGTGCTAATCGTTATTCTTGCTTATCTTTAGTTGAAAAGAGGCGCTTGAAAAAACCGCCGATATCCTGACTTACATCCAATTTCCATCCAATTAACATTCCTATTCCAATACAAAAATATATAAAAACGCTCCACCAAAAACCATAGTATATTACCAGCAGAGCGAAAATTAAACCAAGCAAGCCACCAAGAATTTTCCCCCAGTGTTTGTTGATTTCTGACCACCAATTCATTTCAGACAAAATATGCTCCCCCTTTACATCCATTTTTCAGACCTATTTTACAGGTGCTGACTGGTCTGTGACAATATTCTCGACCTGGACCTTTACTTCCTGAACGGTTATACCGGTTATTTGTTCCACATATTCCTTGGTTTTTGATTGTAAATCGCTGGATACATCCGGCATCGGAACATCAGGCATCACTCTTATTTTCATGGTGATAAGCAGTCCGTCCTGCGTATAGACAACTTTTCTGCTGACATCCTTAATGCCCTGGATTTGTTGAATGACCCGCAGTAAAATGTTTTCAATAGCATCTATTGAAACCTCAACTTGACCATACTCACTACCTTTGATTATAGCATTGCGGGCTTTTTTGGGTGAACGAAGCCCCATAATAAGCAGGATTAAGGCAATCAAAAGCAGTGCCGCGCCTGCTCCGAGCACAACATTCTGATCGGCCCAGCCAGGCAGCTGAACGGCCAGGCGTGGAACTAGTTCATACTTAACAATCAGCAGTAAGAGAGCGCCACCGATCAACAGGAGTCCCAGGAATACAGAAATAATCCGGGCTAAAGTTCTCATCTT
>PWEB01000130.1 GCA_003553305.1 Syntrophomonadaceae bacterium | reverse complement strand
GTGGGGTCTAATAAACGGATTACAATAAATTATTTTATGAGTTCTATATTATTATTCTTGATCGATGCTGCTTGTTCCTGCCATAAAAGCTTATTATTCGGGATATTTATATTATCCCGGAGCTGATTACTACGGTGTGGTCGCCTCTACCTTAATAATTTGTACAAGAGCGGTTAAAGCCCGATCACTTGCTTACTTTACCTGCCGCAAAGGGTGCCCCATGTTGCTCAGTTCGACCCTGGTCCTCATTTGTCGGTACCTTTATTGCCCGTGTTTCAAGAGGTCGGACTATCAGAAGGTTTGTGGGCGGAACATTATCCAACAAATCCATCCGGCCGCTATATTTGCCTGTTCCCACTGTCCCCCAGCTGTCAACTCTCCTTTACTCTATCCTTCCAGAGTGGCTTTACCAGCCATGGCTATCCCACCGATCAAAGTGATATGATATAATTCAGGATACAGGTAGCTGGTATGTCAGCAGTAGGCCGTGCTAGATTGCAAAAGATGCTGATCGAAGGTGCGCTGCAGGTTTGCTCAGTCTATTTTGAAAAATATTAATATCCCGGGAGGCTTGCTTAATCAATGTGCGACACCATGGTTGCCCTTAGCAATGCAACAAAAGACGGCTCGGTTATTTTTGCCAAAAACAGTGATCGCCAGCCCAATGAACCGCTGCTAACAATCAGGGAACCCCGCAAAAAATATGCTCTCGGTGAAAAACTGAAATGCACCTATATAGAGATAGAGCAGGTTGAACAGACCTATGAAGTATTGCTTCAAAAGCCTTCCTGGATGTGGGGGGCCGAAATGGGCAGCAATGAATTCGGGTTGAATATCGGCAACGAGGCCGTCTTTACCCGGGAAAAACAGGGCCCGCCGAGCCTGCTCGGCATGGATATGCTGCGTCTGGCCTTAGAGCGCTGCCGCAGCAGCGAAGAAGCCCTTGATTTGATCATAGACCTTTTGAAGCGTTACGGGCAGGGCGGCAACAGCGGTTACGAAAAGAAATTTTTCTACCATAATTCCTTCCTGATCGCTGATCCCCGTTCAGCCTGGGTGCTTGAAACCGCCGGCAGCTACTGGGCGGCGGAGCAAGTTAAGGATGTGCGCTCAATTTCGAACCGGTTGAGCATCGGCAGCACTTATGATCGCGCTCACCCGGATCTGATCAAAAATGCTGTTGCCAAAGGATGGTGCAAAAGTGATGTCGACTTCAACTTTGCCCGCTGCTATACCAATCCGCTGATCACCCGTTTCAGCGGTTCTTTCCAGCGCAGTTCGAGTGCCAACTGTGTTTTGAACGCTGAAAAAGGAAACATCACCATGCAGACCATGAGAAAGATATTGCGGTCTCATCAGGCAGAAGTGGAAGGACAGCAGTTTACCAGGCCCTCGCTAAGTAGCGTCTGCATGCACGCCGGTTTTATCTTTGGCGACCATACCACGGGCAGCTATATTGCCCGGTTAGTAAACAGTGAAGAGAGCCGCCCTGAAGGCCTTCCCCTCGCGCTTACCTTCCTGCTGACCGGCAGCTCGACTCCCTGCCTGGCCCTTTACAAGCCATTTTGGATGATCGAAGGCGAGAATTTTTCTCACGGCGAAGATCAGGCAGAAGGCGCTTTGCTGTTTTGGCTAAAGCGGGAACGCCTTCACCGAGCAGTCCTTGAAAACAAGATTCCTGACCTGCAGGCCTATCTGTCAAGCCGGAACCGCATTGAAGCAGAAATTGATCGCCGGCTTGATTCACACAGTGCAAACCAGCAGCAGGAAATTATCAATGATGCCCTGCAGGCAGAAGAAAACCTGCTCGAAGAAACTATGCAAAGTATCAGCAGCCCTGACCAGCCCGGTCGTATCCGGGGCAATCCCTTTTTTAAGTATTACTGGAAAAAGCAAAATGCAAAGTTGTTTAAATCTGAGCGGTGAAATAACTGAATTATTCTAGCTTTTAAAAGGTTTTTGCCTTCTTCCGGAGAATTATTCACAAAACAAAGTGAATTTGATCGGCCTCTGACTATTAGCTTCAGGATTTCAGCAATTCGGCAAATGTATTTGAAGGGTGGGGAATAGAGTTGCAAATATTTCACGGCAATATTATTACCTGTGATTGGAAATGCTCTGTATTTAATTACCTGGTTGAGGATGAAGGTAAGATAGTCTTTGTTGGGGATAAACTGCCCGAGGCGTACTCCATTGTCCCCGGGCATGTGGAACTGGGTTCAAAAGCGATGCTTCCTGCTTTTGGTGATGGGCACATTCATTTTTCGAGCTGGGCATTTTTTAATGCTGCTTTTGATGTGCGTTCAGCTGCCACTATTCCTGAAATCGGGCCGATTATAGAGGATTATGCCTTACGTAATCAGAAAAGCAAAGTTCTTTTTGGCTTTGGGCTTTCTAATCATGCCCTGGCCGAAAAGAGACTGATTAACCGAGCCGAACTTGATAAAATAATTAAAAATCGCCCGGTATTCCTGGTTACTTATGATGGTCATTCAGCGGTGGTTAATTCTAAGACGATTGGCATCCTGCCGCGCAGGATTCGGGACTTGCGAGGCTTTAATTTAGAATCCGGCCAGCTTTTTAGTGAAGCTTTCTTGGAGGCTTCAAATTATATTTCCGGTAAAGTGTCTGTTCCGACCATGCTTTCCCGAATTATAAAGGGTGCCGATACTCTGGCAAGTTATGGGGTTGGTTTAGTTCATGCGGTGGAAGGGATTGGTTTTACACGGGACTTAGATGTTGACCTGGTCCGCCTGGTGGGTAGAAGCTCGCAGCTGGGATTTAGAACTTATTTCCAGACCATGCAGGTCGAAAAGGTTCTTAAGCGTAAACTGCCCCGTATCGGAGGCTGTTTTGCCTGCGCTCTTGACGGTTCCTTTGGCACAAAAGATGCTGCCTTGTCAGAACCGTATATGGATGATGAATTTAACCGGGGGATCTTATTTTATAAAGATGATCAGGTCATTGATTTTGTTAAAAAAGCAAACCGGGCCGGCCTGCAGATTCAGCTGCATTGTATCGGTGACGCCGCAGTGGTCCAGGCGGTGAAGGCCCTTGAAGCAGCCCTGAAAGATTATCCTCGCAAATATCACCGCCATACCCTGATCCATGCCTGCCTGATTCCGGAAGAAACCCTCGAAAAAATAGCTTCTTTGGAAATCGGGATTAACATTCATCCCGGCCACCTGGTCTCACCCCTTGAACCGGCTGAATATCTTGAGAGTATCCTCGGGGCCAGGGTTCACCAAATTTGGCCGATCAATAAAATGCTTGATATGGGCATTAATGTTAGTGCAGGCTCAGACGGGCCGGTCATCACCGCCAACCCGGTCGAAGGCATTTATGGAGCCTGCAACCACTATATTGCCGATCATGCGGTAAGTACCGCTGATGCTTTGTGCATGTATACCTACAACATCGCCCATACTTCTTTTGATGAAAACGAACGGGGCAGCTTAGAACCGGGCAAGAGTGCCGATATGATCATTGTTAACAAAAACCCTCTGCAGCTCGATCCGCATGATTTACGGCAACTTGAAGTAGAAAAAACATTTTTAGCCGGTCAGAAATATTCAGGGAAGAAAACCATACCCCAGACATTACTGGAAGGTTACAAGAATCGAAATCAGCCGGTTTAAAAGATAAGGTTTGCCCGGGCAGAGTGAAGAGTAAGTGCTTTGCAGTACTCCGGCAGGCCGGCTATTAATTATCCATCTGGTCCTTCTGATTATTTCGGGATACAATGAAAATTTTTCACGATGCAAAATTCGCTGCTTGTGCAATCAAATGTTCACGTTAATCCAAAGACTCTATCTTGTGTTTCCAGGTTTTTTGGCCCCCTCTTTTGCGGCTTGAAATTCGGGCCAAACTGTTTTTCAAGTGTAGATATGAATACTTTATATGCCAAAGGGGTCTCCGCTTCGCACATAACTTGGCCATGATCCTCAGATAAAGCTTGTAATCATGATTGCCGGAAAAAGTGGGAAGGTGCCGATGTCCCCGCTCAAATAATTTTCATTGTGTCCCGAAATTTCCCCGGATGAAAGATCCACGCCTTTTGTTTTAAAATAAGCTTATGTTTGCCCCTTTTGCTTTTAAAGTGTAAAATAATGGTATAGCAAGTTAAGGGTGGTGCATTTAAGTGAAGCTGCCGGCAGAACTGGTATTATATTTTTGGGACGTTTCTTTAGATGAAATAGATCTGCATAAGCACCGCAACTTTATAATTACCCGTATCTTAAATGAGGGTGATCAACGAGCGGTTGCCTGGCTTTTTGATACATACAATAAAAAGGCTATTAAAGAAACGGTAATTTCAGCAAGGAACCTGTCAGTTAAAACCGTAAGGTGTTGGCAAAACTATTTTGGCCTGAAGGAGGAAGACCTTTGCTGCACTGGTTTACACTCAGAGAAGAACAAAAAAGCTTATTAAACTT
>PWEB01000280.1 GCA_003553305.1 Syntrophomonadaceae bacterium | reverse complement strand
CCGGTTATTGGTCTTAATGATTCCGGAGGTGCCCGTATCCAGGAAGGAGTGTTTGCCTTAAACGGTTATGGTAATATTTTTTACCGCAACACTCTCTGTTCAGGAGTAATTCCCCAAATATCGGTTATAATGGGGCCGTGTGCCGGGGGTGCTGTTTATTCACCGGCGATTACTGATTTTATTTTTATGGTCGATAAAACCAGCAATATGTTTATTACAGGACCGCAGGTGATTAAAGGTGTTACCGGAGAAAGCGTTACGCCCGAAGAATTAGGAGGCGCTGCTACCCACAATGAAACCAGCGGGGTAGCACATTTCTTTGCTGAAGATGAGGAAGACTGTTTCTCTCAGATTCGCAAACTGATCAGTTATCTGCCCTCGAACAATATTGACGATCCACCTGCTGCTGAAACTATAGAGCCTGAATTGGATCAGGATGAGCTCGACAGTATATTGCCTGATAATCCCAATCGTTCCTATGATATTCGTGATGTTATACGGCGCGTTGTGGATAATAGTGAACTGCTGGAAATTCACCGGAATTACGCATCTAACGCGGTAGTCGGTTTTGCTCGCCTGGCTGGCAGTGGGATTGGGATCATAGCAAATCAACCCCTGGTGAAATCCGGCTGCCTTGATGTCAATTCATCTGATAAAATTGCCCGTTTTGTCCGCTTTTGTGATAGCTTTAATATTCCCCTGGTTACATTTGTAGATGTGCCTGGCTATTTACCAGGAGTTGAGCAGGAGTGGGGCGGGGTTATTCGCCATGGCGCTAAAGTTCTTTATGCTTATTCGGAAGCAACAGTTCCGCAAATATCAGTTATTTTGCGTAAAGCATACGGTGGAGCCTATATAGCTATGAGTTCAAGCTCACTTGGCTCTGATCTCTGCCTGGCCTGGCCGTCTGCTGAGATTGCTGTGATGGGTCCGGAGGGTGCAGTTAGTGTAGTCAATAAGAAGGACCTGGAAGAAGCAGAGGATAAGGAGCAGAAACGCAAAGATCTGGTTGACGAGTACAGGCACCGTTATGCTAATCCATATATTGCAGCTGCCAGGGGCTGGATTGATGAAGTAATTCATCCCAGTCAGACCCGGATTTATTTGATCCAGGGACTAGAAATGATTGGAAATAAGCGGGAAGAGCGCCTGCCTCGTAAGCACGGCAATATACCGCTGTAAAAAAAATTATTAAATAGCATTTTACCCCTTGACATTTTAAAAGGGTGTGCTAAACTGTTAGCTAATATAATTATTGTTTTATCTATGATGGGGAGAGTATCCGTGTTGTGGTGGTTAGAGCGAGCCGGAGTTGGTGAGAGTCCGGACCTGAAGCAAGCGGTGAAGCGCACCCCGGAGATGGCGGGTTGAAGCCGGTTAAAAACTGGTGAGTAGGCCGGCCCGGTTTTATACCGATATCAAGGCCGTTTTTTATAAAAACGGTAAGAGAGGATCGGCTCTTTTTTGCCGATCAATAAAGGTGGTACCGCGAGCCTCTCGTCCTTTAAAGGGCGCGAGGCTTTTTATATTGAGGGAGGAATTATTATGACAGAAGTTGCAGTGTTGGGCGCTACAGGCTATACCGGTTTTGAATTAGTCCGTTTACTTGACGGGCATCCGCAAGCAGAGGCAGTTTTTCTGAGTTCTGAAAGTCATGCCGGCCTAAAAATAAGTGATATTCATCCGCAACTGCATGAAAGGACTGACTTAACTCTAAATAAGATGCGGATTAAAGATATCCCTAAAACAGTCGAACTTGTTTTTTGCGCTTTGCCCCATGGGCAATCTGCCGAAGTAGTTTCCGCTTTGTTGGAAAACGGAGTCAGGGTCGTAGATTTAAGTGCTGATTACAGGCTAAAGCAGGCTGCACTTTATAAAGAATGGTATGGGCTTGATCATCCATATCCCTCTCTTTTAGAAGAGTCAGTTTATGGTTTGCCCGAACTCAATAAAGAGCAAATCGCTACAGCACAGCTTGCTGCCAATCCTGGTTGTTACCCGACCAGTATTATCCTGGCACTCGCGCCTTTGCTTAATGCTAAGATGGTTTCTGCAGGCAGTTTGATTATTGATTCCAAATCAGGGGTTTCCGGAGCGGGAAGGACCCCTAAACAACCATTTCATTTTCCCGAGTGTACTGAAAATTTTAAGGCTTACCGGGTAGCCTCGCATCAGCATACACCCGAGATTGAACAGGAACTGGGAAGGTTAGCGGGCCAGGATATGAAAGTTACTTTTACCCCGCACCTGGTACCAATGATTCGTGGTATTCTGAGCACTATATATTTGGAACCGGCAGCGCTTAAAACAGAAGCAGAATATATAGATCTATTGAGCAGTTTTTATGCTGAATGCAAATTTGTCAGGGTTTTAGATACTCCGGTTTTGCCTGAAACCCGTCTGGTTCGTGGCAGCAACTATTGTGATCTGGCCTTAAAGTTGGATCAACGGACTGGCCGGCTGATCATTATTTCAGCGATAGATAACCTGATCAAGGGTGCCGCAGGTCAGGCTTTGCAAAACATGAACATTATGCTTGGTCTGGATGAGGATAGCGGGCTTGGTCAAGTGCCTTACTAAATATAAAAAAGTAATAACTGGAGGTAACCGATGAGTAAAGATAAAAAATGGACAAAATTGGAAGGAAGGGGTATTACAGCTGTTCCTGGTTTTAAAACCTCAGGAATAGCCAGTGGGATGAAAAACGGCAAAAAAGATCTTGCTGTTATTTACAGTGAAACTGACGCCAGCGCTGCTGGCGTATTTACCCGCAACCTGGTTCAGGCTGCCCCCGTACATCTTTGTCGGGCGCACCTGGAAAATCCGATCAGGGTATTGGTTGTGAACAGCAAGAATGCCAATGCCTGTACAGGCAAACAGGGTGAGCGTGATGCGGCCGAAATGGCTGAAAAAGTTGCCTCAGGTTTAAACATTAATAAAGGACAGGCTCTGGTTTGTTCAACCGGGGTAATCGGTCAACCCCTGCCGATGAATAAAGTGAGAACCGGAATTGAAAAGGCTCTGGCTTCTTTAAACCGGGGGGCGCAGGTTGATCAAGACGCTGCAGAAGCGATTCTGACTACAGATACCAGGGTTAAACAATCTGCCTATCGCTGTACTTTGCCAGAAGGTGATTTTCATCTGGCCGGAGTTGCAAAAGGATCCGGGATGATTTGTCCTAATATGGCTACTATGTTGGCTTTTTTGACAACCGATGTAAATATTGAGCGTTCTCTTTTGCAGGAGCTATTTGAGGAGGTAGTTAATAAATCATTCAATGCAATCACCGTAGATGGAGATACCTCTACTAATGATACTGCTCTTATTTTAGCAAACGGGGCCGCTGAGGGAGTTGAAATTACTAAAGATAGCGCTTCTTGTGAGCAGTTTAAAAACTTGCTTGAACAGGTCTGCCAGGAGCTGGCCTACAAAATCGTTGAAGACGGCGAAGGGGTGACCAAGGTGCTTACTCTTACTATCAAAGGGGCTGCTGATGAAGAAGGAGCCCGGGTGATGGCGCGCAGTGTGCTTAATTCTCCGCTGGTTAAAACTGCCTTTTATGGTGAAGATGCTAATTGGGGACGTATTCTAGTCGCGCTTGGTTACGCCGGTATAGATTTTGATCCAAACCGGGTTGATATTCAGATCGGTCCATACCAGGTTGCAGTTGACGGTGGGTCAATTCCGTTCAGTGAACTAGAAATGAAAAAGGTCTTGAAGAATCGTGACCAGCACCTTTCAATTGATCTTAAACAGGGGTCGGCAGAAGTGACGGCCTGGGGAACAGATCTGAGCCATGAATATATCAGTATTAACAGTGATTATCGATCCTAGGTTATTAAAGGTGAGTGGGAAGAATGAATCAGGAAGAATTGAACACACTTATTCCTAAAGCGGAAGTACTTATAGAAGCGCTGCCCTACATGCGGACTTTTACCGGCAAATATTTTGTCATTAAGTATGGCGGTCAGGCTATGGTTAGCCCGGAACTTATGAATTCTGTAATATTGGACCTGGTCTTGCTTAAATATATTGGGGTCAAGCCAGTCCTGGTTCACGGTGGCGGTAAAGAAGTTTCTGCAGTAATGGATAGAATGGGCAAAGAACCGGAATTTGTAAATGGACTGCGTGTCACCGATGATCAAACGATGGAGATTGTCGAGATGGTTTTGAACGGCAAAATCAATCAGCAAATTGTTAGCCTTTTTAATCAGCAGGGAGGTAAGGCGGTTGGCTTAAGCGGAAGAGATGCTGAAATTCTTCAGGCCCGGCGGGTTGGTCAGCAACCTGTAAAAGGGGATCAGGAGGGTAAAACTGTTGATTTGGGCAGGGTCGGTGAAATAATTCAGATCAATCCTACCCTGATACATACAGTTAGTGATAACGGCTACATACCAGTCATATCGTCCATCGGTTCCGGTATGAACGGGGAAAGCCTTAATAT
>PWEB01000224.1 GCA_003553305.1 Syntrophomonadaceae bacterium | reverse complement strand
TTATTATTAGGAAAACGCACCCGGGAAAAGCTCTCTTCTCCCCTTTGAGACAACTGTAAGCCTTTTATATCGCCCTGGTTAAAGCCATAGTAGTATACTTTTCCCGGGAAGCGTTTACCTAAATCTAGGAGGCGGGGATCATCACCGTTCAAAACAGCTACCCCGCCTGAGCCGAGGTAATCTAGGAGTTCTCCTTTCGCCTTGGCAATAGCTTCTATTGAGCCAAGTAATTCAAGATGGGCCTCTCCAATATTTGTAATGACTCCAATGGAGGGCTCGGCTATTTCACACAAAGTTTTGATCTCTCCACCGGCGCTCATCCCCATTTCAAGAACTGCAACCTGGTGGTTTTCTTCCAACTGCAATATGGTTAACGGCAGCCCAATTTCGTTGTTCAAGTTGCCTGTTGTTTTCAAAACCTTAAATTTTGCCGACAATACCCCGGCCATAAAATCTTTAGTAGTTGTTTTTCCACTGCTTCCGGTAATTCCGACCACGGGCAGGTCAAATTTTTTACGGTATGCGGCAGCGAGTTTTTGCAACGCAGCCAGGCAGTCTTTAACCCCGATCAAAAGAAAGTCAGAGGGGATAACCGGGTCTGGTGTTTTATCAAGTTCATGGAATGCACAGGCGGCTCCCTGTTCAAAGGCCTGCTTAATATAAAAGTGTCCATCTGTATGTTCTCCCGCAAAGGGGATAAACAGATCGCCAGGCTGAACCTCCCGCGAGTCAATAGCACATCCTGTTAGCTGTTGATCCGGGTCTCCCTGGAGCAGCTTGCCATGACAAATATCAATTATTTCAGTTCCATTGAAGATCATAAGGCTGTGCTCCTTTTAATCGTTTCCTTCCTCTTCTGTAAAATCGGCTTTCTCTGTAGGTGCAACCTGCATATATTGTAAAGTATCTTCCATAATATTTTTAAATAGCGGTGCGCTGGTTTGCGAACCGTAACGCGGACCTTTCGTCACGCCGTCTACTGCCACATAAAGCACAACACGGGGATTTTCTACGGGGGCGAAACCAACCAGGGAATAAACAAAGTCATCACTCCCGTAAGTGCCTTCCGGTGTTATTTTTTCTGCAGTGCCTGTTTTCCCGGCCAGGCGGTAAAGCTCTGATTCAGCATTTCCTCCGGTCCCTTCCAAAATAACACTTTCCATCAGATCAATTAATTGATCCGATGTTTCCCTGGAAATAACCTGCCTGAGCATTTCAGGGTCTCGCTTAAATACCTGATCGTCATTCTGTTCGCGAATCTCCTCTACCAGGTAAGGTCTGTAAAGGTATCCGCCATTAACCATTGCCGACACAGCCATCACCTGCTGAAGAGGAGTGACCGAGATACCCTGGCCAAAAGCGGTTGTTGCCAGCTCCAGCGGCCCCATCTGCCCTTCATCAAAAACCAGGCCGCTGCTCTCACCTGGATAATCAATTCCGGTGGTTTTACCAAACCCAAACCCTGTGCTATATTCTATAAGCTTTTCTTTGCCCAGCTTTTGACCTAACTCAATAAAGGCCGGGTTACAGGAACCGCCTACCGCTTCATAGAAGCTAATATCACCGTGACCGCCCCGATCAAAGGTCCAGCAATCTATCCTTTGTCCGCTGACTGTCGTATAACCCGGACAGTTAATCCTCTCTTCTGCATCAAACAATCCTTCTTCCAAAACTGCTGCCAGGGTGACCATTTTAAAAGTGGATCCCGGTTCAAAGGAAGAGGTGAATGGAGCCAGGGTCCATAACTGAGGGTCATAATTGTTAAATGCAGCAGGGTCAAAATCTGGCTTGCTTGCCGCCCCTAATATGGAGCCTGTATGTGGATCTACCATCACGGCCATAGCCTGCTTGGGAGCTGCTTCATCCATAATTACAGCAAGCTCTTTCTCCAAAATATGTTGAATCGTTTCATTAATTCCCAGGTGTAAATTATAATTATCCCGCGGCTCGGTAAAACGCTCGAAATCATGCGGCATCTGACGTCCCCGCCCATCAGCAGGATAGTATAGTCTTTCTTCATGCCCGCTTAAATATTGATCATAGTATGATTCAAGGCCGGCCAGACCACGATCAGTGCCAACAAAACCGAGTAATTGGGAAGCCAGGGTCTGACCCGGATAATCTCTTTCCTCTTCATTAAAGAAAATTATCCCCGGTATGTCCATCTCCCGGACAGCTTCTGAAACTTCGTGATCTACTTTTCTTTGAATGTAAATTGCACTCCGCCCCATGTTTAATAACTCCTCAATTTCTTCTTTTTCTTTATCAAGCACTGCGCTCAGCGCTTCAGCTGCCGCTTCCGGGTTTTCCACCTGCTGGGGAATGGCAGCAATTGTATCGACTGAAACACTTCCGGCCAGCAAAGTTCCACTATTGTCATAAATAGATCCACGAGCTGTTTGAACTAAAACATTGTGATTCCACTGTTCCCAGGCTTGCTCATAAAGCTCATCGGCACGAACAATCTGAATCCAGGCCAGCCGGGTGATTAGCAGGAGAACAGCCAGCAGTGTAATCACAAAAATCGCAATCACTCTTCGCCTGACAGTTGCCCTGTTTACAGTAAAATCAGTCATCTAATTCACTCTCCCGATCGTTCACTGATCCTCTGGTTGGCAGTAATTACATTCAACTGTTCAGGGACGGGCTCAACCATTCCTAATTCATCTTTGGCAATTTCATCAATCCGGTTGATTGAACTAAGCTGCGCAACTTCCTGCTCCACCATACGCGATGATTCGATGGTTGATGAAAGCTCATGACGGGCGCTGCTGAGCTGGTAGTTAAGAATAACCAGGGAAGAGTACTGGGCTACCACGACCAGGCTAAGCAAAAAGCAGGTCGTAAGAATTAAAAGAGTCTTTACCTGTTTTACCCTGCGATCAGGTTGTGGAGCAATCGATGGATCCCTGGTTGGCTGAGCCGGCGATACCACCTGATTTCCAAAAGCAACTTTTCTGGCTTGCTGCATTCCTTTCCCCCTCTTCCTGCTAGGCAGTCTTTAAACGCTCTACTGCTCTTAACCGGGCACTGCGTGACCGGGGATTACTTTCTACTTCGTTTTCCGAAGGTCTGACTGCTTTTCTGGTAAGCACAGTCAGTTCGGCTTCTCCCTTACAAATACACGGCTTGTCAGGAGGGCAGCTGCACTGCCTGGCCTGCTCCCGAAAATAATTTTTAACTAACCGATCTTCAAGTGAATGATAAGCTATCACACAAAGCCGGCCACCCGGAACAAGACAGTTAATAGCCTGCGGTAAAACAGTAGATATATTATCAAGTTCCCGGTTCACTGCCAGGCGTAAAGCCTGAAAAACTCTACGGGAAGGATGCCCGCCTGTTCGACGATAGCGGGCGGGTATGGCTTCTTTGACTATTTCAGCCAGTTGGCTGCTCAGATTAATCGGCCCTTTATTCTCTCGTTCATGCACTATCCTGGCCGCAATACGTTTTGACCAGCGCTCTTCGCCGTATTTAAAGAAAAGGTTAGCCAGCCCTTCTGCGGAATATTCATTGATAATTTCCTTCGCGCTCAAAGGTTGACGCCGATCCATCCGCATATCAAGTTCACCGTTCTGGTGCAAAGAAAAACCTCTTTCAGCATCCATTAACTGCAGGGTTGATACTCCCAGATCTATCAAAATACCATCAACATGGCGAACCCCTTCATTTTCAAGAACTTCTTCCAGGCACGTATAATCAGCACGGACCAGGGTTGCCTGCTCGTATTTGTCAGCAAGCCTAGTTCTTGCCCTTTCCAATGCAGCGTTATCCCAGTCCAATCCAATCAACCTCCCTCTGGAAGAAAGCCTCTGGCAAATTGCCTCAGCATGGCCACCATCGCCTACTGTCACATCGACATAAACCCCGTCACTCCGGCAATTTAAATAATGAAGCACTTCATTTTCCAATACCGGCAGGTGCAGTTCAACCATCTTATAAACACCACTTTATAAATCAAAATCTATATCGGCCATTTTCTCAGCAAGTTCTTCATAGTTTTCATCTGCTTTTTCAAAATACTGTTTCCAGGACTGTTCGCTCCATATCTCCACCCGGTTGGAAACACCAATAAACATGATGTCTTTTTCAATTCCTGCATATTCCCTCAGGTTCTGAGGAATAAGAATCCGGCCCTGTTTGTCAGCTTCAACTTCCATAGCACCGGAGAAGAAGAGACGCATAAAAGCCCGGGAATCACTCTTGGTAAATGGAAGCTGTTTTAGTTTTTGTTCCAGGCGAACCCATTCAGCATTCGGATAAACAAAAAGGCAGTTGTCGAGACCGCGGGTAACCACAAAACAGTCTCCCAATCCTTCCCTTAATCGCGAAGGAACAATAACCCTTCCTTTTCCATCTAGAGTATGATGGTATTCACCTGTGAACATTTGTTCGCCTCCGTTTGGGGCATCCTCTACCACTTTTCACCACTTTACACCACTTTACTCTATA
>PWEB01000091.1 GCA_003553305.1 Syntrophomonadaceae bacterium | reverse complement strand
TTTTAAAGTTGAAGCTGTCTGCTGGTTGTGGTATGATTTTTCTTAAGTTATTCTTAAGCAAAATCTGAGGTGAAATTGAGAGGCAGGTCTAGAATGGAATGATTATGGCCCGCAATTCAGTTAAAATAGGCATTATTATGCTAATTGCCTGGATAATTCCGCTAGTTGGGTTGATACTCGCTATAATAGGACTTGTAACCGGTGCGATTAGTTATGCAGATTCAAAAAGTGTAATGGCCCGGGCAGGTATATTTTTAAACAGCCTGGGTCTTGGTCTTGCTATGTTAAACATTATAGTAACCTTTTATTTATTTCTTTCCGGAGATTTTGACCCCACGCTGCTCCTTGAACAACTGGAACAGGTTAACTAAACAGTAATCACTCTATCCGCACCCAGCAATAAATCGGATATATCATACATGTTACTGATCTGGCCTACTTTGTGTTGATCCTTTAACTCAAAATAATCCAGGCAGGTGCCGCAGACCAGAGTCAAAACACCGTTATCCTGCAATTCACCGATTTCATCAATTACCGGTGACCCTTCGACGCATAGCTTTACACCGGAATTCATAAAAACGATAGCGCGGGGAAAATGGTCTGTTTTGGTTAGGGTATAGATGAAGTTACGCATCAACATAATGCCAAGTTCACTGCTTCCAACCCCTAATTCATTGGTGGAGATAAATAAAACAGGATTTTCGCGAGTCCCTTCATTAACTTCAGCCCTGTATGTAACATTTTCTGCTGCATCTGTTGTATTAGATTTACCAGATTCATCGGCAGTTTTTCCTTCGGTAATAGTAATATGGTAGGAACCGTCTTTTTCTTGCCACTGGGTTTCCCGTCCCTGGCTTTTAACAAAACGAATCACATTTTCCCGGGCGGATTGATTGTCAACAATCACTAGAATATCTTCTGCATTAATTTCCTGGATTGCTTTTTTGGCGCGTAATACAGGCTCAGGACAATTTAAGCCCCGGCAATCGACCTCTTTCATTTTATAATTCCTCCCTGTTTAAAGGCTAATAAATTTACTAAACCATATTATAACAGAAGAATAAGTTTATTCAGAAGCCAGCTGGACTATTTCACGCACCGCATTAACCAGGTAGTCCAGGTCATCTTGACTGGAAAAATAGCCCGGACTTAGTCGGACAGTCCCCTCGGGAAATGTTCCGATGGCCTGATGGGCCAGCGGAGCACAATGCAAACCGGTCCGGCAGAGAATTCCATAACTGCTCTCTAGAATATAACCGATTTCACCGCAATCAGCTCCGTCTAAGGTAAAAGACAAAACGGCAACACTTTGAGAAGAAGATGCAGGGCCATAAAGGGTTAGGCCGCCCGTGTTCTGCAGCTGCTCATAGAGATAATCACGCAGCTCACTCTCTTTTCTATGAATTTCTTCCACTCCGGTCTCGAGAATGAAATTCACGCCTTCTAATAGTCCTGCCAAACCGACGCTGTTCAGCGTTCCGGCTTCTAACCTTTCAGGCATGCTTTCAGGATGGATATCAATCTCCGACTGACTGCCGGTGCCCCCTTCCCGGAGCGGCTTTAAATCAATCCACGGGGCTACATAAAGTCCTCCGGTGCCGGTTGGCCCGAACAAACCTTTATGACCGGTAAAAGCCAATAAATCAATATTCTCGTTTAGAACATCAATCGGGATTACTCCCGCAGTTTGAGCGGCATCAACCAGCACTTTAACGCCCCTTCGATGTGCTGATTCAATCATTTCTTTTAGCGGAGCAATCGTTCCGGTAACATTGGAAGCATGGTTTATAACCAGTAAACTGGTATTATCCCGAAAAGCTTTTTCAAAAAAATCAAGATCAGGATAGCCCTGACCGGAACAGGGAATCATAGTGGTGGAAATCAATCCATCACGGCGCAAACGCCCCAGGGGGCGCAGCACGGAGTTGTGATCCATAGCTGTATATAAAACATGGTCATCTGGATTAAGAAAGCCTTTTATTGCCATATTTAAAGCATCGGTGGCGTTTAACGCAAAAACCAACCGGCCCGGGTCTGAAAAATTATATAAACGACCGATAGCTTCTCTTGCCTGGTAAAGTAAACGATCGGACTCTAAGGTATGAGTATGTCCCGATCTTCCGGGGTTACCGTAAGCCTGGCGCATTTGCTTTTCAGGCGCTTTATAGACCGCTTCCGGTTTTGGCCAGGATGTAGCTGCGTTATCGAAATATAAGTTAAGATTGTTATGCACCATTAACGTGTCTCCTGATCATCAAGATATAATTCTGTTACAACTGGTTTTTTCAGACCTTTCTCTTCTAACCTGTAAAATCCCTCAAGCTCAAGATCGCTTTGCAATAAGCGATCTTTTAAAGTGGTGATATCTTCACATTCACAGCGTAGGGCAGTTCCGCAGCTTGAACTGATGCTGCGTGGAACAGGAACCATTTTAAAAAAATAAGATTGTCCCTTGAGAACACTCTCTGCCCGTATAGCAAAAAAAGTGCTCGGAAATGTAATGTAACAACTTGAGGCCATAAAGACACCTTTCCTGAAAAAGGAATATTGGAATATTGATGCGGGTTCTGATTATGGTAGTTTCCACTAATTTAAATATATAAGGGTGGGGCAGATTTTGAATGGCAAGATATGCCCTGGTTATCGACCCGATATTCCCGGCTATTCCTTTATTGCATAACGCGAAGCGTATACGTGATACGCATTCTCTGTTATGCGCAAAAATTTATTTTTTTATACTCAGTTTAAACTCTTCACCTTCTTCTTCAACTGAAACCTGCCAGCCCATTTGATTGGCTGCGCGGGTTACATTGTCCAGGGCTACTGCATTGCTGACTACTACTTGCACGGTTCCATTACCGGTTTCCTGCAGGGCTTGCCTGGCCAGCATAACCGGTTCCGGACATGAAAGACCGCGGCAGTCGACTAATTCAGACATATCATAACCTCCCAGATTAATTATATTTTACATTATCGCATAGTTAAGTCAACCTAAGATGCTTTTGAGTAATCTTTTGTTTTAGCTTTTCTATGCAAATTTACGTTACTAATTCCAATGATAAAGAGCAGGGCCAATGAGATAATTGCGATCCACTGTCCGGCAGGGGATACTCCAGCCGGGCTTCCGGCCAGGCCAAAATTGTGCATGAACGCTGCTCCGGTCCCCATCCCAAAAACTGTTAACAAAGCATCACTTTGCCCTTCACCGGTCAAAATCAGCTGACGCATCGGGCAACCACCGGCAAGAACCGCAGCAAAGCCAACCACGGTCATTCCTAAAAAGTTCCACAGACTGCTGACATGAGCAACCGGTTGATCCTCAAAACCGGGTATAAATTGTCCCGTGAAAAGGTTGCCAACTAAAGCTACCACGAAGATAGCTGCAAACCCGAGAAATAAGTGGTAATCTTTAAAAAGGATCAGATCTCGGATAGCCCCCATGGTGCAAAGACGAGTGCGCTGAGCAAGGATGCCCACTAAAAGTCCGGCTCCAAGGGTTAAAAACAAAGGTGCGGCCATTGATCCAGGGCCTTCTTCACTAAAAAATATAAATGCCGGAGCGGTTACCAGTAAGATAAGCAGGACCGCAGCAATAAAAGGACCGGCATAGCCATTTACAGCGGTTTGCACCTGACTACGCCCCAGCGTAAAACCTTTTTTTAAAAATAAAGTTCCGAACCACACACCGAGCACGTATCCAGGTAAGGCTACTAAAGCGTTCCAGTCTCCTCCGGCTAATCTCAGGATCATCCTCAGCGGACAGCCCAGGAAAATCAGAGCTCCGGTCATCATCAGCATACCAAGTAAAAAACGCATCAGGGGGCTCGAACCACCGGTAGATTTAAACTCCCGCACATAAAGAGCAGTAACAAATGCACCAAGGACCAGGCCTATGATTTCTGGCCTTAAGAATTGAACAACTCCAGCCCTATGTAAACCCAGTCCACCGGCAATATCCCGGATAAAACAGGCAACACAAAAACCCATGTTAGCAGGATTACCCTGCAAAACCAGGATAACTGCCAGCAGTCCGACCACAGCACCTGCAAAAATGATAGATAAGCGATCGCGCATAACTTACCTCCTCAAAAATTAATTTAAAAAGACCATAGTTATTATATTAAAAGGCTCGCTCTCATTAAATATTAATTACTAATAGGGTTATTATCAATTATTAATGAATTTCATTTTCGTTGACTCTATTGGCAGATACTCCCTGGATATCAGGATCCTATTATTTCCAGGCGATAGACTAAATTAACAATTAACCGTATAATGGATCACATCAATAAATTTCTAACCGGCGGTTTATTTGCCGTGATCTACGAAAATGGAGTGATCCAATGGACCTCGAACAAATCAGGGCATTTGTAAATGTAGCCACTCAAAAAAGCTTTTCCGAAGCCGCAGAAAAAATGTTTATCAGCCAACCTTCTGTCAGTGTCAGAATCAAGGCACTCGAGGAAGAACT
>PWEB01000267.1 GCA_003553305.1 Syntrophomonadaceae bacterium | reverse complement strand
AGGGCGAGTTAATTAAAGGTAAGTTCCATGGATGGGGAAAACGGACCTGGGCTGGAGGAAGTTTATATGCCGGGCGCTGGTGGAAAGGCATGAGACATGGTTATGGGACTTATCTGCCGGTCGCGGGTGAAAAATATAGTGGGGGATGGTTTTTGGATCGGCGCCACGGATCAGGCCGGGTGATTCCCTTGCAGGGTAAAGCTCAAAAGGGAATTTGGGTTTTTGGGTTTGGTCCTTTCAGGATTAAAGAAGAGAGCAATACATAAAATTATACATACTTGCTTGTTTGTATAACTTGATATAAACTTGAGTAAGGTTTTTTAACTGGTCAGTTTTAGCAATTAGATGAGGTGAATAATTATTTTCAAAAAGACACTTCTTAACTCAGGTGCGATTAAATGAGATTAGTACCTGTATGGGCTTTGCGCCCCGGAATGAAAGTAGCCAGAAGGGTTTCCAGAGGTAACGGGGCCCCTCTTTTAAATGCAGGGGTAAAACTTGAGATGGAATATATCCAACAGCTTAAGAAACTTAATGTTCGGGCTGTTTATATTCATGATAATCTAATTCCCGACATAGAAATTGAAGATGTTATATTGGATCAAACCCGGGAGAAGGCTATTTATTTGGTAAATAATACTATGAATAGCTTGAAAGAAGATGATCATAAAAAATTAAGTAGTCTTTTCCTGGCCAAGAAAGAACTATCCAGTCTCCTTGATGATATAGTTACTCAGCTTCTTAGTAATAAAAACCTTACCGTAAATCTTTCTGATATAAGGTGTACTGATGATTATACTTTTTCGCATTCTGTAAATGTAGCGGTTTTATCTATAATGACAGGTATATCTATGGGTATCAGTAAATCAGAGCTCAAAGATATTGGATTAGGTGCTTTTTTACATGATCTGGGGAAAGTGGTTGTTCCCCTTTCGATTTTAAATAAACCTGACCGCCTTGAAGAAGACGAAAGGCTGGAAATTGAACGGCATCCGGTTTATGGAATAAACTTAGTAAAAGGAAGGCATTTGTTTAATGGGCCGATATTTTCAATTATCCACAAACATCATGAAAGGATAGATGGTAGTGGTTATCCGCAGGGCCTTCAGGGGCATGATCTGGATCTTTACCCAAAAGTATGCGCTGTTGCTGATGTCTATGACGCCCTGGTATCCGATCGACCTTACAGGCAGGGATTCAAGCCTCACGAGGCTATGGAAATCATGGATTCGGAATGCGGAGGTTATGATTTGCAGGTGATGCAAAAATTTTATCACCATCTAGCTGCTTACCCGATTGGAACTATTGTTGGTCTAAATAATGGTTATATCGGTGTGGTAGTCAGCAATACCCACGGTTATCCTTATCTGCCGCGAGTCCGTATTATTTGTGAGCGAGAGTATTTTGCACCGCTGGAGAGCTTTGAAATAGATCTCCTGGATACCATGAATGTTGCTGTAGACAGGGTTTATAATGATCATGAATTGCCCGGAGATCTATTAAATCGCGAACCTTCTTGATTCTTAAAAGTCAAATATTAGGGAGTTGTGCTTTCATGGAACTGAAAAATGTGATGGAAGAAATCGTGTTCCAGACTATTGATGATGTCAGGAAATACCATGATTTCTGTGATTGTCCGCAATGTCGGTTAGACATCAGTGCTATTGCCCTTAATAAGGTCCCTGCCCGTTACGTGGTTTCTAGCAAAGGTGAGACTTACGGTCGGGCTGAACTGTTGGCTATGCAGCAAGATCTTGATGTGCTGAGTATTGTCCTTGATGCTGTGAAGTTAGTACAGAAGAATCCACGCCACTGATAACCGATTGTATTGCAACCCTATCGTGAATAAACTATAATGATCTTAGATTTTTATTAGCGATAGAGGAACTGGTAATATTTATGGGGGGCGATGATATCATGGATACTGCTAATAGGGTTTTGCTTGCTTTGGAAGATGGACAGGTGAAAATATCCGGCACATCCTCTGAAGTTGAAAGTGGTGCATTAATTCGTCCTGGTAAAGGGGTTTCACTTTTTGTAAATGGCACTGAGATCACCGATCGTCAGGAAGTCTTTCCCGGAGATCACATTGAAATAAAGCTCCTGGAAGAAACTAAGCAAGACCAGCTTGAGATCAAGATTACTGCTGATGGAATGAAGGCGGAAGCTTGTTATATTCCCGGTATCCGGGAGACCCATGTTGTTGATGATCATCCTCACACCGATGATTTAATAGTTAAAGGCACTCCCCTTCAAGAACCCTATAAAACTTTCACCATAGAGAAAATTGTCAAAGCCTTGAAAGAAAAACGGGTTGTCTACGGTCTGGATGATGTTGCGCCGGCTAAACTGCTTGAAGAGAGTGAAACATGGCATTCGGTAGCGACCGGCAAGCCCGTAAAACCTGGTAAAGACGGTTGGGTTGAACCGCTATTTAAGGGTGCAGCGAAATCTGTTTCTTATGACGAACAAGAATCCCGGGTTGATTTCAGAAACCGCTTTGAGATTGAACAAGTTAATAGTGGCGATGTGATTGCCCTGATTCATCCCCCGGTAACCGGTGAATCCGGTAAAACGGTAACCGGTGAAGAAGTTCCTCCGGATCCGGTAACCCGGGCAGAGATCAATTTTGAAGTCGGCACTGAGTTAAGCTCTGACCAAAAACAGGTGGTAGCTACTCACACTGGTATCCCTTCTTACAACAAAGGGCGGGTTCCCACCTTCAGGGTTGATAACCTTTATACTCATAAAGGCGATGTAAATATTAAGAGTGGAAATATTGATTTTAGGGGTCATTTTAAGGTTCAGGGAAATGTTACTGAAGGAATGAAAGTTTCTGCAGATGGTAATATCGAAGTTGGCGGCAACGTATCCGGTGCAACGATTTTAGCGGGTGGCAGCGTATTACTCAAAAGTAATTGTATTAAATGCACTGTCAGTGCTGGTTGGGTGGATATGCTTTTGAAAGACATTTATGCCACCCTGGCTAATATGAGAGAAAGTGTAACCCTTGCTCTTAGTGCATCCGATGAATTAGCCAGGGCACTTGAACAGAAAGGCAAGCATTCAGATCAAATGGAAGCTGCAGTTGTTCGTTCACTTTTACAGAGTAAGTTTGTGGAACTTCCAGAGTATGCAAACAGCCTGATGAAATCATTGAAGGCAGCCGGTAAATCGCTGCCTGGAAACCTGACCAGACTGATCAATGATATCGCACCCCATTTCGTTGACTATCAATACAGCCAGTCCCTGGGGCGCCCGGTTTTACGTGAGATACATGAGAAATTAGAAGAGAATAAAGGTCTTGGAGAAAGTAGTTTTGAGAAAGCTGATATCACTGCTCCATATGTTCAAAACAGCACCATGAATTCTACTGGCAATATCATAATAAATGGTCCAGGAGTCTATAATTCTGAGTTGAAATGTGATGGGGAAGTAAGGATTTCCAAGTTGTTCCGCGGTGGCACTATCGAAGCAGGTGGAGATGTTTATATAGGTGAAGCTGGATCGCCGCGCGTGCGATCAGAACAAGGCAAAATAAGTGTACCTTACAAAAGCAGAGTTTACCTGGGCAGTATTTATGAAAATGTAAGAGTGAGATTTGGCAATACTGAATACCGCTGTGATCAAACCCTTAACAATGTTCGCATTATTCTCGATCAACAGGAATTTGAAGTTAAAATCCTTCATTGGGAAAATTAACTCCTTTTTTCAGTTTACCCCTTAACTATTTCTTCAAACTGACGACCATTAGTTATGAAAGAGTAAATAGCTAATTTTAAATAAGGAATTAGATGTAGATTTGATATTTTAAAGAAAGAAGGGAACAAAGGTGAGAATAAGCTCGAATTACCTGCAACTAATCAATCGTATTCTGACCGAAGAGCCCGGTAAACCTTCAGGCAATTCCCAAAAGGCCACGTCTAAGGAAGAAGACCGCAAAGAGCTTTCGAAGTCAATTACTGGTTTGCAGCAGGAAATGGAGCGGCTTGAAGAAGAATCCGGCCCTGATCGGGCAGCCCAGCTGAAAAGCCTCTCTGAGAAGATTGAGCAGGGCAGCTATCATGTCGATAGTGAAAAGCTTGCGGAAGCAATGTTGAAGTTTATGGGCAAAATCTAGTTTTTAACAGAAAGGAAGGCCAGTCATGGTCATGCCTTCTTACAGGAAGAAGCTGATTCTGCTTGAGGAAATTATGACCGACGGAGTCAGGCTTTTTAAGAAACTACTTGACTCAGAAGAACAGCTTCGGGAACAACTGATAGCGGGGGATTACCAGGCTCTGCTGAAAGCGGACCAGAAGCGTTCTGACCTTCAGCAGGAGATTAATACCCTTGAAGAGAGACGAAAAGCCCTCATTTCTACGGATAGAAGTATGCAAAGCTTCATTAAAACAAAAATCGGTAAAAGCAGTCAGCCTGGCTTATTGGAAAAACTGGCTACTGTTCAGGAAACATTAAAAAAAATCCGGGTTGTTCATGAAGTAAACCGTAACCTTTTGGATGAACGGCTCCGATTTTCAAGAGAACTTCAGGATAGATTGCTGGCCACCAAAGTGACATATTACAACCAAAGAGGCCAGTTAAATAAAGGAGAAGCAGGCCCTTCAAAAAATATTGACCGTAATTGTTAACCGGGCTACTGATGCAAAGGAGATTAAGCAATGACTATATTCGGTTCATTTGAAATCGGCCGTAAGGCACTTAGAGCACAGCATAAGGGAATGGAAGTGAGCGGCCAGAATGTGGCTAACGCTAATACCCCGGGCTATAGCCGTCAAAGAACTAACCTTGTCTCAGTTGAATCTCCTATTGTTGCTAATGCTGATATGGCTCCCGGTGATGGAGTCAGAGTTTCACATGTGGAAAGAATGTACAATGAGTTTTATCAAGCCCAGGTAGTCAATAGTGGTTCTTACAAAGCATATTGGGATATGCGCAGGGAAACTAGTATAAGCGCTGAATCAATCTTTATGGAACCCGATGATTATGGGATCAATAAGTCTCTTGGAGAGTTTTTCGATACCTGGCAGGAATTAAGCTCGTCCCCGGAAGAAGCCGCAGTGCGTTCAGGTTTACGCGAAAATGCTGTTAGCCTGACTGCTTCAGTGGAAGATGTTTACGAACGTCTGGAAGATATGCGACTTGACAAACTGGATGAACTTGATATGCGCGTCGGTGAGGCGAACAGGGTGATCGATGAAATTGGCGAGCTTAACGATAAGCTCCGTTTTGTTGATGCGCTGGATAAAGATTCGAATGAGATGCTTGATAAGCTGGATTTGGCCATTGAAGAATTATCTGAGTTAATTGATATTCAGGTTTATCGCAAAAGTAGTGGAGCAGTAGATATTTTTGCAGGTGGACAGCTCATTGTCCAGGAAGATAGGGCTTTCCATATGGAACTTGAAACTGCAGGAGAAGAAGGGGTGGAAGTGGTTAATCACCGCGGTAAAGCATTGAATTTAACTGCTGGCAGAATAACCGGTCTTACTGACGCTGTTAATAAGGATCTCCCTCATATCCAGGAAGAATTAGACAAGGTTGTGGAAGCCCTTGTTGAAGAAGTCAATGGGTTACACAGTGAAGGGTTTGGACTGGATAAACAAGAAGGCGGTATTGATTTTTTTGAAACGATTCCCGAAGATGCCACCTCTGCTGCTCTTAATTTTAGGGTTTCCCAGGATATTCTTGATGACTCCTCAAAAATAGCTGCTTCAGCAGAACCCGGTGAACCGGGAAACGGTGAAATAGCTTTAAAAATAGGCCAATTACGCGACTATCGTGAGGAAGGGCGCCTGGACAGCGTTTCTATCGAAGAGTATTACAGGGGATTGATTACTTCGATGGGCGTCGAAGCCCAGGAAAGTGAGCGGATGGCTGAAGCTTTCGGGCGAACCAAGGATGAATTTGAAGAGCTGAAAAGCTCAGCATCCGGGGTTAATATGGATGAAGAAATGCTTAAAATGACTGAATATCAGCATGCCTGGAACGCTGCTGCTCGTTACCTGAGTACCGTTGATGAAATGCTGACCTCGCTCTTTACCGAGCTGGGACGCTAGGAGGTTACGTGATGAGGATAACCCACAGTATGGTTTCTCAGAATATAAACAAAAACTTGCAAAATAATTTGAAAAAGCTCGAATTTTATGGTCATCAGATGTCAACAGGCAAGAAGTTTACAAAGCCCTCTCATAACCCGGTCGGGGTAGGACGGGTAATGGGTTATTCAGCCTCTATTGACCGTAACGAACAATTTCGGCTTAACATGAACCAGTCCCGTGGTTGGCTGGATAATACAGAAGGCAGTTTAAGGAATGGTCTTGATGTTATGCAGAGAATACGTGAACTTGCTATATACGGAGCTAATGATAGCCTCACTGCTGAAGACCGTCGTGCTATAGCTCCCGAGGTTTTGGAGTTTATTGATCATTTAGTAGGGGTTGCTAATACCGAGTCAAACGGGTTATACCACTTTGGCGGAAATCAGACATTAAAAGCACCATATATACGGGAAAACACTTACAATATCGTGGTCCATGAAGATAGCGGTATTCTGAACGATGAAGACCATCAGGTTATTGCTGAAGGGATGCAAAACGGGGACTATCAACTCGAACAAACTTCAATTGAATCAGCTGAAGATCTGGATGCCCGGATAGAAGCTAGCCAGCAATACTTGCAGGGTGCTGCCCAGTCGATTTTTGGCAAAGATACTAATGCTGATGTTGATCCCGATCCCGATTCAGAATTTAGTTCATCAGTATTTCTGGAAGTTACCGGGGTTGACGCTGACAGTGGAGTGGTCGAATACAGGTATTCATCACATCAGTATGACCTTAACGGGGATTATGAAAATAAAGAGGGCACATTTGAGCTTGTGTATGGCGGGGATGAGGAGCAAACAGTCTCTATCGGCAATTTTGACGTAGATATATCAGGTCTTGATGAACTTGATCCTTCTGATGTTTCCAATTTAACGGTTGGCGACCGCGCTATATACAATAAAGAGCCGTCCAGAACAGATGGTGAGACTTATGATCAAATAACCCTGAGCGGTGAGCACAGGGGCGGTAATTCGGAGAATATTTATGTTTTTAGCGAAGGGGTATTAAACGATCAAGAGGTTGAACTTCATTATCACAGCCTTGATACTTTCGAGCGTTCTCCGGAAAAAGGAGCAGTTTATGATGGCAAGCTCAGCCTGCATTACGGCACCTTTGAAGATCAGGACGATCAACCTGCCTCAACCTTTTCATACGATAGTGCCGGATTTCCGGTTTATTATGGAGACGACAAAGACCGTATTCAGGAAATTAGTCCACATCAGCAAGTAATTATGAACTTAAGCGGAAAAAAAGCTTTTGGTGAGAACGAGCAAATTTTTGATGCTGTTTTTGAAGTATACAATGCCCTGATGGATGATGACCGGGAAGCTCTTGGAGATAAAGCCCTGGAAAAGATGGATGCTTCGGTTAATCATCTCCTGGAACAATTAGCCCAGGTTGGGGCTCGTTCAAATCGAGTGGAAGCAATGTACGATACACTTCATAGTGAAAACCTGTTTTTACGAGAAGTTCGTTCAGAAATTGAAGATATTGATTTAGCTGAAGTAATTACCGATTTTACTATGCAGGAAAATGCTTACCGGGCTGCACTTGCTACTGCGCAAAGGATGCTTCAGCCCACCCTGGTTGATTACATGGGTTAATCGCTTCAAGAATAGGAGGTTTGTAATGTCAGCAGAACAAACTGCCGTAGAAACCAGTCAACGCAAAATTGTTGAGTTCGTATTTCCCCGCGGTATTCCGGGTCTTGAGCTTTACAGGCGTTTTTTAATTGAACCGGTTCCCGGCAACAGGCTTTTTGCCATGCTCATTGCTTCTGAAGATCCCTCAATCGGTATGATCCTGGTAGATCCCCTGCCTTTCTTTCCCCGGTACAGTGTTGATTTACAGAGGAATGATCGTCGGGATTTAATGCTTAAGAAGGAACAGGATCTGGTTGTATTCACCACTGTAACAGTTGATGAAAAACAACTTTACACAAATCTTGCTGCTCCTATAATGATCAATGTAGCCCAAAAACGCGGTAAGCAATTGATTGTGCCCTATAGATGCGATGACATGAGGGTGCCGCTGGATACAGTTGCCGGTCCCGAGAATTAAAAGTGAGGTGAGTAATATTTCCACCCAAAACAAAGATTTTGATCGTTCTTTAGAACTGTTATCTGCATTGAAACTTGTGCTGGACGAAGAATGCGCTGCTATTGATGAAATAGACGATCAAAAATTACATAAGGCAGGAGAAAAAATTCAAAAGCTGTTAGAAGAACTGGATGCACTTTTACCGCTTAAAAATAATATAACTATTGAACAATCAGATCAATTAGTTCAATTGTTAAAAGAAGCCAGGATCAAACGAGAAAGTAATCAGCAATTCCTCGAAGAATCCGCTCATAAAATGGGCCTGGTTATTCAAAATCTTGGGATAGGCCGCAAAACCTTAAATGCCTACCAGAGCATCCGCCCAAAAGATGCCGGTCAGGAATTATTTTTGAAAAAAAATTGCTAAATAATATTCGGCCATCATATATTTTCTTGTAATAACTATCTTCAAATAACTATCTTTAATATGAGACCCTTTCATTAAACCTATTAAACAAGGATTTACCGTTACTATGCCCTCAATATAAGGCATTTCTTTGCTAACATATAAAGTTTTTAAAAAAACTTTGTCAAAAAGCAGGAACTGCTAATTTAACAGCGAAGAATTCTACTTACAAACTTGTTAAGATATTTATAATTAATGAGAAGATTTATTAAAAAGCTACTTGACCATTGATTATCTTCTCTGCTATAATAGTAAAGCATGTATAGAGTTTATGGCTAAAGGTAAGACTATAAAGACTGTTAAAGGCAAACTCATAGCGATGTGAGGGCGCAAAGTCTTGGGTCCAGTGGTTTTGGATCGCCAGGCTGCCAGTCTATAATAAGTTATCAGGGGTAACCCTAAATTGTTATAGAGAGGCAGCCAAGTTGGCAGCCTCTTTTTTATATTGTTCGATTAGGAGGACAGGGAAATGTCTATTTTTCGTGATCATACAACATCCGAGATTCTAAAAGGACTGGATGCAGCTTCCATGAGGCAGCAGGTGACTGCAAATAATCTGGCTAATTTAAACACCCCTGGTTTTGAGCGAAGCGATGTCTCTTTTGAAAACCAGTTGGCAAAAGCCAGGTCAGAGCTTAATTCACCCCTGGCCCGGACTCATGAAAAGCATTTCCCCCAAAAGAGCCCGGGTGATGTAGAACCAAAGATTAAAAAGGATACTACTACGACCCGGCGCATAGATGGAAATAATGTTGATCTAGAGCGTGAGATGCTTAACATGGTCAGTAATCAGCTTCGCTATAATGCATATACGCAACAGTTAAATACCAGGTTTGATAACTGGCGCTTTGTAATTAATGAAGGGAGGCGTTAAATTTGAGTATGTTTCCTGAATTTCGCATATCCGGGTCTGCATTAACTGCAGAAAAAACGCGGCTTGATTTAATTGCCGGCAATATAGCAAACATGAATACAACCAGAACCGAAGAGGGCGGGCCATACCAGCGTCGCACTGCTGCATTTTCCGAGGATTTAGCCAATGCTCAGGAGCGCAGCAGGCGGATGATTCATGAGCCATTTGTGCCCAGCCAGGCTGTACCTGAATCAGTTCAGGGACAGGGAGTCCGGCTGGATCGCATCTTTGCTGATGATGAGGATCCGATGATGGTTTATGATCCAGAACATCCGGATGCCCAGGAGGATGGGTATGTGCTTTATCCCAATGTTGAGCTGGCCAAAGAAATGACTGATATGATTACAGCTCATCGGTCCTATGAAGCGAATGCTACTGCAGTGCAAACTGCTAAAAGTCTTTATACGAAAGCATTGGAAATTGGACGTTAAAGGGGGACATTTTAGTGATAGATAATATTGGAACAAATGCAGCTCCTTTTATTGATCGTAATCATGCCCTGAAACCCAATAATGATAAAGATAATGAAGATGTAAAGGGTCAGAAAAACTTTGCTGATACCCTCAATGAAGTACTGGGTGGAGTTAATCAACTGCAGCTTGACGCAGATCTAGCAGCAGGGCAAATGCTAACCGGAGACATTGAAAATATTCATCAGGTTATGATTAAAACGGAGGAAGCCAGATTAAGCCTGCAGCTTACCGGGCAGGTTGTAAATAAGGTGCTTGATGCTTATCAGGAAATATCTAGAATGCAGATCTAGGTATTTTTTTATGGGGTGTTAATAAAATGGCGGATGAAAATAATTTCCAATCAACCGAAAACAATGGGCAGTCAGCCGAGGTAGAAGATAAAAGCTATCTGAAGCGTTTATGGAACAACTTGCGCCCGCCCGTCCGTCTGGGTGTAATAGTGCTTGGAAGCTTGGTTTTTGCTCTAATATTATTCTGGTCTGTAACCATTTCTACGGCTGATCAGTATGAAGTCTTGTTTCACCGGCTTGATCTTGGAGAAGCCCAGGAAGTTGCTGCCGCACTTGATGAAAAGAATGTTTCTTATGAATTAGAAGATGACGGGACTACCATATTGGTTGCGCCTGAACAGCGTGATCGGCTGCGTATCTCACTTTCTCCGGATCTTCATGCCCGGGGGATTGGCTTTGACCTATTTGAAGAAGGAGCACTTGTGGCCAGCGATTTTGAGCGTCAGGCACAATGGCAAATCGCGCTGGAAGAAGAGCTGCGACGCACAATTGCCAGCATTGATGCTGTTGATCAGGCCAGAGTGCATTTGGTTATTACTGATGATGGTGTTTTTATAAGAGAAAGAGAAGATCCTTCAGCATCGGTTTTTCTGAGGTTAAGTCCACTGGCTTCTTTAACTGAAAACCAGGTCAGGGGTATTTCAAGTTTGGTTGCCGGCAGTGTCGAAGGGCTTAACCCGGCAAATGTAAATATTGTTGACGCCAATGGTAATGTGCTTAACGATGCTTTTGCTGCATTGGAGGACCGGTCAGTATCTAATTCTGTGGAAGAGCAGTTTTTACTGAAAAGGCAATTTGAAACAGAGCTGGAAAGCAGGTTGCGATCTATTCTAGAGCAGGCTTATGGCCCCGGTAAAGCCGTGGCCATGGTTACAGCTGAAATGGATTTCGATGTTCGGGAACAGACCAATATTGCGTATAATGAAGAAGGAGTGCCCCGTTCTACCCACCGTATTGAGGAAGAGTCTGAAACTATAGACGCACCGGCCGAGGAGGTTGGTGAACCGAATATTCCGGGCCAGGCTGCAGCTGAGGGTGGTGGGGGAGAAACAAGCTACGCGCATGTAGAAGAAATTGTGAACTATGAAGTTGGTGAAACCCGGGAGTACATTGAAGCTGCGCCGGGGCAGGTCACAAATATTTCTACGGCGGTAATGATTGATAATGACGGGGACGATCCCTTTATGGCCGAGCAGGTTACTGAACTGGTTGGTTCTGCGGTTGGCCTGGATGAAGCACGGGGCGATAACCTGAGTGTCCAAATGGTTCCATTTGAGCCCCCCGCTGTTGTGGATGAGCCGCCACCGGTAGCTGAAGAATTACCTGTTCCTTTATCGTGGATTATTGGCGCTTTAGCCTTGTTATTAATACTGTTAGCGATATTCTTAATATTGCGGGCCCGGGCTAAGCGGCGACGCGAGGAAGAAGCATACGAGATGGATCCGCTTAACCTGGAAGAACAAATGCAATCCAGGGTAGATAAAGAAATGGAAGAGGTTCCTGATGAGGCTGAGAATAAAGCAAAAGCGATTCGTGAAATGGCCAAGGAAGAACCTGATTCTGTGGCCAATTTGCTTAAAACTTGGTTGATGGAGGAGTAAGTTGGAATATGGTTACCACTAGCAAAATGTCAGGATTAAGAAAAATAGCGGTTTTTCTGATGGCTCTCGGTCCAAATGTTTCAGCCGGTGTTCTGAAACATTTTAACGAAGCTGAGATCGAAAAGATCAGCATGGAAATTGCTAATACTTCAAGAGTGGAAAGAGAAAGTCTGGATGAGATTCTAAATGAATTTTCTGCGATCCATGAGGCTCAGCAGTATATGGTCAATGGAGGATATGATTATGCAAAAGAAATACTAGAACAAACCCTCGGCCCGCAAAAAGCCGGCGATCTCATGAAGCGGTTGAGGGAGTCAAGCAAGATCAAACCATTTACTTTTGTTCGTGATGCTGATGCAAAGCAGCTGGTAAACATGATTAGCCAGGAGCATCCTCAGACCATAGCTTTTATCCTTTCTTATCTTGACTCAGACCAGTCGGCCATGGTTTTATCTGAGTTGCCTCAGGAAATTCAAAGTGATATTGCCAGGCGTATTGCCGTGATGGAACGGACTTCGCCTCAGATTATTAAAGGGGTTGAAAGCGTAATGCAGGAACGCCTGTCAACTATTTTCCAACAGGATTTTACTTCTGCAGGCGGCATAACAGCTATAGTTGATATCTTGAATAATGTTGACCGGGGTACAGAGAAATTAATCCTGGAAGAACTTGAAAAAGAAGATGCTGAACTGGCTGAAACAATCAGGCAGCAGATGTTCATCTTTGACGATATAGTGAATCTTGATGATTCTTCAATTCAGAGAATTATTCGTGACCTTGATAATAACGATATTTCCCTGGCGCTTAAAGGGGCAAGTGAAGAAGTAAGCAGCCGGATATTTAAGAATGTTTCCAAGCGGGCCGGGGAAATACT
The DNA here is from genome assembly GCA_003553305.1 of Syntrophomonadaceae bacterium. Taxonomy (GTDB): domain Bacteria; phylum Bacillota; class Dethiobacteria; order DTU022; family DTU022; genus B1SED10-74M. Next base: position 5,776 of record PWEB01000267.1, on the reverse strand, counting down.
GCAGGAGAACATGGAATTTATGGGGCCGGTCAGGTTGCGTGAAGTTGAAGAAGCCCAGCAGCGAGTAGTAGCTGTAATCAGACGCCTGGATGAAAGTGGCGAAATTATAATTTCACGGGGTGGCGACGATGCCATTATCGCTTAAAACTGTTTATAAGCAACCTCCGATTGATGGTGACTGTTCGTATGCTGTTGATCGAGAAACTGATCTAGCAAAGTCAAAGCAGTTTTCGTCGAACCCGATTGCAGGCGGTCAGTCAGATGATTCGTTTTCTGAGGATAGGGCAGTGGCAGTTTGGCCCGGTTTTGAAGAAGATAAAAAAGAAAATGCCACCGCAGGAGATAATTTGGATTATCAGGCTGGACACGATGCTTATAATCGTGGAGGTTTGCTTGAGGATATTGACCAATCCGGTCCGATTGACGAACAAAAACTCAGCCCCGAGGAGATAGAAAAAGCTATCCTGAAAGAAAAAATGGATCAATGTATCCAGGAGGGTTATGAAAAGGGCAAAGCAAAAGCTGAAAAGGAATGTCTAGTTATGCAGGAGGAAGCTTCAGCAAAACTAAAAGAAGCTAAATCCAGTCTTGATGAATCGCGTCGGCGGTCCGAAGAGATTATTGCAGCTTCAGAGAAAAAAATTGTCGAATTAGCTGTAGCAGTAGCTGAGAGACTGGTCCGTAAACACTTAGAGATTGATCCTGAAGCGATAACTGGCACAGTTCGTGAAACCATGAATATCTTAAATGGGGGAGAGCAGGTTGAAGTTTATGTCAATCCGTCCGATCTCGACCCCTGTCTTACCGCACGTGAACAGTTAAAAGATGAGTTTAAGGAAATTATAAAACTAGATATTTTTGCTGATGAAAATATGCCCCGGGGGAGTTGCCGTGTTGAATCTGAGAGCGGGGTTTCTGAATATATCATTGATCAGGAAAAAAACCAACTCGAGCAACAACTTTTGAGAATAGCCCGGAAAGAAGAATCAGGGCAAGCCGAGGAGGAATAATCTGCTTATGGCCGGCACCGAACCATGTAATGGAAAGTATTTGAATACACTAACTGCTCTGCCCGGAGGTCGGGTCAAAGGGAAGGTTCGCCAGGTAATAGGCCTGGTTATTGAAGTCAGTGGAATCCGGCCTTTTATCGGTGAAATCTGTAATATTCGTTCAACTTCAGGTGAAACTTTTGTGGCTGAGGTTGTCGGGTTTCGGGAAAAGTGTACTTTGCTTATGCCGCTTGGAAACCTGCAGGGCATATCCCCCGGTTGTGTGGTTGAACCTACCGGAAAAAGTTTTTCGGTCCGGGTCAGTGAACAGCTAAAGGGTAAAGTTCTCAATGGTTTAGGCTGCCTTTTGGAAAGTGGATTACCACCCTTAAAAAAGGATGAAGGTAGTGAATGTCAGGTTAACAACAATCCGCCTAATCCAATGGATAGGCGGCCGATTGAGTCTGTTTTACCGACCGGAGTAAAGGTTATCGATGGGCTTTTAACTTGCGGAGAAGGGCAGCGGGTTGGAATATTCTCCGGTAGTGGTGTTGGTAAGAGTACTATGCTCGGGATGATTGCCCGTCATAGTGAGTCGGATGTTAATGTAATCGCGATGATTGGTGAACGGGGCCGGGAAGTCGGGGATTTTATTCGTCGGGATCTTGGTGAAGAAGGTCTCAAGCGTTCTGTGGTGGTTGTATCAACTTCAGATCGCCCCGCTTTGGAAAGAGTTATAGGCGCTTTGGTAGCGATTACCATAGCTGAATATTTCAGAGATCAGGGTGCAAAAGTGATTTTTATGATGGATTCTGTCACCCGCTTTTGTATGGCCCAGAGAGAAATTGGCCTGGCGGTCGGTGAACCACCTTCTACCAAGGGTTATACCCCATCGGTATTTGCCCTGATTGCCCGCTATCTTGAACGGTCCGGCACTTCTAGCCAGGGAAGTATAACCGGTTTCTATAATGTTTTAGTTGACGGCGATGATTTTACTGAACCGATTACCGATGCAGTCCGCAGTGTATTGGATGGGCACATTGTTTTAAGTCGTGATATTGCCTCTCAAAATCATTTTCCGGCAGCAGACGTTCTCAACAGCAACAGCCGTCTGATGCTTAACTTAATTGATGATGATCATAAAGATATGGCTGCGGAATCACGTAAGTTGTTATCTAAGTATGAGTCCATGGAAGATCTGATTAATATTGGCGCTTACGTGCAGGGTTCACAACCGGAAGTTGATCGGGCAATTCAAAAAAGGCCTGAATTGATGAAATTCTTACGACAGGAACCGGATGAACGTTATGATTTGAAAGAAATCCTGAACCAGCTGCAAAAAATACTTGTTTAAATGATTCATGGCCAGGCTTTAAGATTTAAGTAATAGAAGGGAACGGTTGAATGAAGTCATTTAATTTCAGGTTAGAGCGGTTGCTTAACTTTCGTAATATGCAGGAAGAGGAAGCAAAAAGAGAGTTAGGCTTACGCTATATGGCTTTGGAAGAAGAAACAACCAGGTTAAGCGGCCTGAAAAAAGAAGAAGAATTCTTAATCAACCAATGGCAGAAGCAGGTGGAGAAGGATATTGAACTGCCCTGTTTGCAGGTTACCCAGCAGTACAGTCAGCGGCTTGAAAATATTTTAGTGCGTCAGGCAGAACAATACAAAAAGACGAAATCAAAAGTAGAAGAACAGCGTGAAGAAGCTAAACACTGCTGGCAGAAAAAAAAGGTGCTTGAAATATTAAAGGATAAGGCTAATAGTGAGTACCGTTATCAAGAAAAGTTAGAAGAACGGAAGTTAATAGATGAGTTAGTGCTCAATACTTACAACCGGAAAGGAGGTGATTAAAATGAAAGTAGATATGCAATTCCTGGAGCAGCTTGAAATTGGCCTGAAAGGAGATGCTGCTCTTGTAAAAAGTGCCGATGAAGGTGTCTTTGCGGCTGCGCTTGAAGAAGCTCTCGCCGGTAAAGTTAAAGCTGATGGCAAAGAAGTTGGTGAGGTTATTGAAAAAATCGCCGCCAGTTTTGAATTAACAGGTGAAAAGCTGCAGGAGTTGATCGACCTGGAGGAGTTATTAGCTGAGGGCGATTTGCTGAAAGGCAATGATAAAGAAGCTGCGCTGCAGTTACAGCAGATTGCTGAAAAAATTCTGCTGGTATTTCCCGAAGAGTTTGTTAAAGATAATTCTGCAGACACTGCCGGTACGGCCAGGCAGGTTGATTGGTCCGCAATTGCCGCTGATCCTAAGGGGAAAGCATTGCTATCAAAGATTATTGGTGATATTACTGCCAGTAATGATGGCGAGCTAAAACTTGAACTGAAGGAAGCCTTAAAAGAAGCCGGCTTATTTGATCAAAAAGCTAAAGCTGCTTTAAGCGGCGCTGACCCCCCGCGAGAGACTCTTAAACCAATTTCTGCGGATGAAGCAGCAGTGCTTAAAGAGGCTATTAAAGCCAGGGGCGCTGATAAAGCCGTCGAAGGGAAAGATAAGCCTGCAGTTGCTAAAGAGCCGTCTTTCGAAGAGAAAGATAAGCCTGCAGTTGCTAAAGAGCCGTCTTTCGAAGGGAAAGATAAGCCTGCAGGTGCTAAAGAGCCGTCTATTAAAGGCAAAGCCGGGTCGGAGGATCTGAAGGGTTTAACTAAAGGCCTTGAGCAGTCTAAAAAAAGTAATACTGAAGAATCAATCGTTAAACCAGAATATACCAGTAAAAATGATGCACAATCGGCAGCATCTCAACTTAAATCTGAGTTTGGTTCTGAAAAAGGAACTGAGCAGGCCAAAGTAGCTAATGCTGAGAAAGTAGCCTCGGAGCAAGCTACTGCAAAAGCACAGAAGGTTCCACCGACTGTCGGTCAGGATGGCCTTTTTCAGCAGGCGGCCGTGCAGGGGGATGATCCACTGCAGCCCGGCAAGACCCTGCCGCCACAGCTTGAAAACTTACGTGAAAGTGTTATGCAGCAGCTTGAAGGGCGCTTAACTTACTTCCGTGAGACAGGCTCTACCCCGTCAGAAATGCGAATGACTCTGCACCCGCCGGAACTGGGTAAAGTGACAGTCCGTGTATTTTCTAGCAAGGGTCAGCTTTCCGCTTCGATTTTAACCGAATCTTCCATGGTTAGGGAGCTCCTGGAAAGCAGTATAACCGAACTGCGCCAAAGGATGAATATGGTTAACATTCAATTTGAACAACTGGGTAGTTCGGCATCTGAGCAGCACTTTAGTGGTTCAGAACGTTCTGCTGCCGGGAAACACTACGGTGGGAATTCCTCCGGCAACCACAGTGAAGAACACGGAGCTTTTGCGGAAGAGAATGAATCTGGTCCCTCGCGTGAACCCCCTGATCAGTTAAGCAGTGGCATTGAATACTGGGCATAAAGGAGGCATGGTGATATGAATGATCTAACAGGAGTGAATCAGGAAACTCCGGTTCAAAGCAGTTCTTCCGCCGGGCCAATGCCGGGGCAGAATTTTGACAGTGATATGTTTCTTCAATTGCTGGTTACTCAACTGCGTTATCAGGACCCCATGTCTGAACAACAGGATACCGGGGATATGATTACTCAGTTGACAATGTTTACTATGCTTGAGCAGGTCATGAGTCTGCAGGAATCTTTGGAAGAGCAGACTGAATCATTGGGCAATCAACAAGCCCTTGGCTTACTCAATCAGCAGGTTGAAATAACCGGATTGGATGGTCAACCGCTAAAAGGAATAGTCAGTGCAATTGACCTCAGCAGTTCAGAGCCTAAAATCACAGTTGGTGGACACGATTATCCGGTTAGTTCGGTTGTAAGGGTGGAAGGAGTAGGTGCTGAAGATGGTTGATAAAACTGGACCGCACATCAAGCCTACTGATCCGGTAATTAAACCAAAAACCGGAAAGACAACTCAGAAAGCCACGCAAGGTAAAGAGTTAAGTTTTCACCAGCTTCTGGATCAGGTTCAGGAGAAACGGGAAGTTGTTTTTTCTGCCCATGCCCGTGAACGCATGGAAAGCCGCAACATTGACCTTGGGGCAGAAGATATGAACAGGATTGAAGAAGCGATGGATAAGGTAAAAGAAAAAGGCTCCCGTTCTTCGCTGCTTATGTTCGGCGATGTAGCTCTATTGGCCAGTGTGACCAATCGGACGATTATAACTGCGGTAGACGGGGCAGATAATGAAGGCGAGCAAGTTTTTACAGGTATTGACAGCGCGGTTATTTTAAGGTAAAGGCCGGACCTCCTTTCTGAGGAAGCCTTGTTTTGCCGAATGATCGAAGCAGAACGCCGCGTAGCTTCAAAAAAGCTAGGTCTGCTAAACAGACCGCAAGGAGGTTATTTTAATGATACGTTCAATGAGTGCTGCTGTTACAGGCCTTAGGGGCCACCAGCAAAAACTTGACGTTGTCGGTAATAATATTGCCAACGTTAATACAACCGGGTTCAAGAAATCGCAGGCCCGTTTCGAAGATCTTATCAGCCAGACTATGCAGGGCGCAACAGGGCCCGGAGACGATAGAGGGGGGATCAACCCCTCCCAGGTTGGTTTGGGCATGACCGTTTCCTCTATTACAGACATACATACCCAGGGTGCAATCACAGATACAGATCGTGAGACTGACCTGGCTATTGAGGGTGAAGGTTATTTCATTGTCAGCGATGGTGAGCTGGAATACTTTACCCGCGACGGTTCTTTTGGTACGGATTCCAATGGAAGAATAGTAAACGATAACGGGCTTGCCGTATTGGATGTTGATTTAAATCCGATTGACATCCCGGTCGGTGATGATATGGT
>PWEB01000127.1 GCA_003553305.1 Syntrophomonadaceae bacterium | reverse complement strand
CTTCCTGTTTTTCAAAAAAGATAGTCACCCCAACCATCAGGATAGCCATCGAAGTCGCATCGACATAAATCAGCATGGGGAATATGAAAGTAATATCCGGAAGTTCAGTTAAGTAGAGGACTCCGATCCAGAGCAAAGCCACAACTGCGCTGGCGCTCAAGATATTGTAGCGCTGCAGGCGCTGTATTTCGCCGAGGAGAAGCACAAAAAAATTAGTCATGTTTTTCCACCCCTGTGATCTTGATGAAAATGTCATCCAGGGTTGTTTCTTTACTGTGCATGGTAATAATTTTTTTGTTGCGCACCAGCTTGAAGAAATTTTCGTTGCGGTTGATGGTATCTAAATCAAAAGAAACTTTACTGGTCGCTTCCTCATTACCGGTATCATATTCCACCTCCACTTTTCTTTCGCCATATTTCATTTTCAAGTTTTGCGGAGTATCAATTTCAGCGATACGCCCATCAGCCATGAAGGCAACCCGGTCACATAGTTCATCGACGTCGCTCATCAGGTGGGTGCTTAAAAGGACGGTTCCTCCGTAGTTTCGGAATTCTTTGATCATTGTTTTTAAGATACGTGCATTAGCCGGATCGAGGCCGATGGTCGGTTCATCAAGGAAAAGTACAGCCGGATTGTTTAAAACAGCGCGGACAAAGTTGAGGCGTATTTTCATCCCCTTGGAGAATTCGTTCACTTTTTTCTTTTTTGCTTCATAAATGCCCAAACGTTGCATCATGGCATCAGTGTTGGCCTGATTGCGGTAAAGCTTTTTAAAGAAGTGGATATTCTCATCAGCGGTCAGCTTGGAAAAGTGGACCGGTACTTCAAATCCGACCCCGATTTCCTGGTAATATTGTTTGTCAAAATTCTTAAGTTCTTTTTTCCGGTAGTAAATCTCGCCCTGGTAATCGGTCAGTAGTTTAACCATGATTTTCTGGGTGGTGCTTTTTCCAACTCCACTGGGGCCGAGCAGGCCGAAGATTTCCCCCTGCCTGATATCAAAACTAATCCCTTTTATGGTGTCCTCGCGGTTGCGTGGATAGCGGTAAGTAACATCTCTAACCTGGAACAAAGTTCATAACCCCCTTTTATTGCAGCCGGTGAGTATTGTCTTTTTGGGATGGGTGGATCATTTTTCACTTATTAAATGATTCGATATAATGTTGATTTACCCTCCTGAATCGCGCCTTATTTCTTGGATCTATTATAGTTTATCTATCTTTTTCATGTTCGGGCATCCTGGTGCTTCTGTTTACTAGATTATTAAAGACCCAGGCAACTCCGAGCATCTTGTAAAGTACTCTGGAACATTATAATCGGTTTTGAACATAAAAAGCATAGACAGGACATTTCAGATATGGGTCAAACTCTGGTTCTGGCAGAAAACCTCCGGTGGGAAAAACCTGGTAAGAGTTTTGGTCCGGTTAATGTTGGCAACTGATGCCAACTACTGTTTTGATCTGCTCCAGTAATAAAAAAATGATACAAGAATAATAACTGCGCCAAATAGCAGCCAGCTATAATTGTAATTTCCATGTAAGTCAGCAATTATGCCAAAAATGGGAGGTGCTATTAGGATCCCGATCCTATTAAAAAGCAAAGTCATACCCATCGCTGCGCCGGTCCGTGCTGATCCGGCAATCTCAGCTATCTCAACAAAATAAAGTCCGCCCCATCCGAAAATAGAAAACCCTAAAAAAAATGAAAAGATATAGATTACAGGAAGGCTTAATTGGTGACTGTTAAAGGAAGTTCCAGCTATAATAAAGATCACGCCAGATATTAAACCTAAGATAGAAAGAGCTTTACTCCGGTCACCTTGCAATAATCGATCGGAAAACCAGCCCCAGGTTGGCCGGCCGACTATACCTCCGATTTGAAAAACACCGAGCCCTATACCGGCAGCCGACCGAGTTATGTGCAAGTCTTCAGAAAGGAACACCGCATAATGAGCAAAAACAGCCCCCACACTAAAACCTGCTAATATTATCCCGAATAGGGATGTAAAAAGGAACCGCTTCTCTGTAATAAAATAATGCAGGTTCTCTTTAAGCGAGGGAGGTTCTTCCTTTTGAACTCCTTGTTGACCTTCCAACTGTCTGTTCTTTGATTTTTTTTTATAAAGTTTGTAAAATAGAAATCCAATTAATAAAACAAAGACCCCAGCTATTTGAGTTGTCATCCTCCAACCAAAACTTTCCCCCATTAGAGGTAGCAAGCTAGCGCCCACAAGTCCTCCGATACCCAGTCCAGACATTGCTATTCCCATAGAAACTGCATGCTTTTCAGGCGGAGTATCAGAAATTACCGCTTTATTAACGGAAGGATTAATAATGCTATGACCCACACCGGCTATGATGGCCAATAAAAGAATAAATATATAAGAAGGAGAAAAACTAAACAAAATGATCACAGAGCCCAGGCATAAGATTCCAAAAATAACTCCTTTTTTGGGTCCAACTCTATCCACAACACTACCGGTAAAAACAGCAAGCATGGCAGAGCTTAAATAAAAAAAAGTAGAATAGAATCCAACTTGAGTTCTGGTCAAAACAAACTCTTCTCGAACAAAAGGAAGAAGCGCCAGGAAACCATTTATACTAAGCGACATTGCAATTAATGGTATAGCAAGAATGGCAAGAGCCTTATAATAAGTTGACTGCTTTGCGTATGTAGATTGTTTAATTATTAAACCCCCCTGGAAGCCTGAATAAAATAATAAATATATATAAAACTAATCCCGGTAATAATACTTATTATTTCGGTGAGTTTGTCACTATTGCCGTGGAATTTCCGTGCTGCAGGATCACGCTGTATTTGATTTGATTTCAACCTCTCAGTGTGCAAAGCACTTTTAACCTTGATTTAATGATAAGCAGTTTTTGTAGTCATGATTGTATTATACCTGACTTTCATTGATTTAAATAACAGATTTAATATCTTGAACTTATAAAACAAACCCGGTTGAGCATGACCCATTAGCCGTGGAAATTGAAGTGGCGGTACCTCTACCCCTTATGGTATAAAGGGGTTGAGCAATTTATTAAAAAGGAGGCCCCGCCATTGTCAGAATACCACAAGGCTAATAAACAGTCTACAGCAAAAAGAAACAATGTGTTATCAAAGAATGAGTCCGGTAATCTTAAGCAAACCTTAAAAGACGGATTTTTAGACTTCTGCACAGCAGCCGGGGTAGTTGCCCTGTATGAATTAATGGAAGAAGATGTGGCCAGGGTAGAAGAACCCAAGGGCAAACACATTGCTGAGCGTGAAGCCTACCGGTACGGGTTTGAATCAACCAGCGTAACCATGGCCGGGACAAAAATTCCGATCGACAGGCCCCGGGCAAGAACAGTAGATGGCCAGGAAGTGGAGATAGAATCTTTAGAGCTGGCCAGGAACAATGATTTATTGTATGAAACAGCATTAGCTCGCATGCTGCATGGTCTCTCAAGTTAGTAACTACAGCTAAGGCTCTGAAAACCCCGGCAGTAAAAGTTCTGCAAAAAGCACGGTTAGCCGGAGGTTTATCAGAGCAACGGAAGCAGAGCTAAAAAAATTGATGGGTCGTAAGGTTCCCGGTATTGTAGCGCTTTACATCGATGGAGTTGTCTTTGCAAATTACAATGTAGTCATAGCTATGGGCCTTGATATTGACGGCAAGAAGCACATTCTCAGGTTTAAGGTGGTAGCCACAGAAAACGCTACAGTCTGCCAGGACCTCTTAGTAGATCTCTGTGAAAGAGGACTCAACTAGAGAAGGTGGCCTGTTAGCTGTAATCGATGGTTCCAAAGCCTTAAAGAAAGCGTTAGAGGCCACATTCGGTGATAACGTGCTTATCCAGCGCTGCCAGGTTCACAAGAAGCGCAACATCAAGGGCTACCTACCTGAAACATCATGGCAGTGGACCAAAAAACAGCTCAACCGGGCCTGGGCTAAGGAAGACGCTGGTGCCGCCCTTCGCGATTTAAAAGCACTGGCCACCAGGCTTGAGAATGATTATCCGGATGCTTCTGCAAGTTTAAGGGAAGGGCTTGGTGAAACCTTAACTGTTCAGAAAATGGCTATCTCAGGGTTATTACAAAAGAGCTTATCGACTACCAACCCTACCTGAATCAGCAATCAATGTTGTTCGAGACAGGACTAATAACGTTAAAAACTGGCGAAGCGGCAAAATGGTTCAAAGAAGGGTGGCTGCCGGGTTGCTCGACGCAGAAACAAGATTCAGGCGCATCAAGGGATATCGAGATATGGTGTTGTTAAAAAACGAAATCAGACGCTTGATTATAGAGCAAAGGGACGGATATTCGAATAAGGGAGGAATCGGGTCAAAAACAGCGTAATCCTACGCCACGGAAATTCCACGGCGATAGGGACAAGTTCACCCAGTTTGTCAAAAAATGTGTTGAAAACTTCACTGCCATTGGACATGCTAACTTCCCCCTGTTTGAGGTCTTATGAGCAGAAATTATTAAGATAATTGACGAACCTTTTTTATATAGTG
>PWEB01000251.1 GCA_003553305.1 Syntrophomonadaceae bacterium | reverse complement strand
GGGTTAACCCGCTCTATGTAATGAATGCACTCCAGCAGGGTGCTGACGGGGTTCTTGTTTCAGGCTGTCATCCCGGAGACTGCCATTATATGGAGGGTAATTATTATGCCAGGCGCCGCCTTGGTATGCTCAAAGATTTAATGGAATTTGTCGGGGTTGATTCACGGCGTTTCCATATGAGTTGGGTTTCCGCTTCCGAGGGACACAAGTGGAAAGAAGTCGTGGAAAAAACCGTTGAAGATGCTAAAGAAGCCGGGCCTTTCGAAGGTTTTAGGCGCCGGCAGATAGACTGGTAGGGGGGTTTAAAGATGGATCTTGAGAAATTACGCGAAACCGCGGCGGAGGTAGTAGCCCGTGAAGATGTAAAATACCTGCTTGGCTGGAAATCGGGCACTTTCGGCTACCGGGTCGCTCCGGGCTTTGTTGAAGACACTGCCGGCGCTGCAGAGTTAATCTTTTCACCCCTCTGCACCGCCAACCTGGCTACATACCTGACTCTGGTGGAAAAATTGCCGGTGCCGCGCGGCCAGGAACCCGATCAACGCAAGGTTGCTGTGATGGTCAAGGGATGTGATAGCCGGGCGGTGACTCAGCTGCTGGTGGAAAAAGGTATTGATCGTGATGATCTTATCATTATCGGCTGTCCCTGTCCGGGCATGGTCGATCCTGCTTTACTGGCTGAAAAATATCCTGAAACCGAAGAACCTGCCGTAGTAAAATGGAGTGAGAACGGATTTTTGCTCGCTCAAAACGGCAGAGAAACAAATTTAGCCAGAGATGAATTTCTGGCTGTAAAATGTCAGCTCTGCCGTTATCCAAATCCGGTAGTCAGTGATATTATGCTTGGTGAGCCGGTTGAGGCATGGGAACTGGCAGAAGATAAAGGTGTGACTGAAGTTGAAGGTAAAGATGCAGACGAGCGATGGGATTTTTGGGTAGAGCAGTTTTCAAAATGCGTACGCTGTTATAGCTGCCGCAATGTTTGCCCGCTCTGCTATTGTGAGGACTGTGTCCTCGATCGTCTGAACCCGACCTGGGTTAATCGCTCGGTCAATATTTCCGAGAATACAGCTTTTAATATTGCCCGGGCTTTTCATCTGGCCGGCCGCTGTATAGAGTGCGGTGAGTGCGAGCGAGTTTGCCCGGCAAATATTCCCCTGGGCAGGCTAAATCGCAAACTGGCCCGGGAAGTACGGGATAAATATGGTTTTGAGCCTGGGGTCGATCCCGAGGCAGAACCATTCCAGGCCAGCTATAAACCGGATGATCCCGAAGACTTCATACTGTAGAGGTGGGTGATATGTCAGCGATGCTGTTGAATAAAGAAAAATGGCCTGATTTTGTCGGAAAGTTGGCCGGTAAAAATCTCTGGGTTCCCCGGGCAGATGGTGATGCAATACGCTTTGCCCCGGCAGCTGAAGGGGAAGCGCCGGCCCTTGACTATTCCAATAGCCGGGTGCCTCCCAAGCAGGCAGTATTCCCTCAAACCGAAACCCTGTTTCGTTTTAAGGTGGATGGTGAAGATCTTGAAGTGCCACAGATAGAGGACCAGACAGTTCTTCTGGGAGTGCGCCCCTGCGATGCGCGGGCAATGACTATTATCGACAAGTTGTTTAGCTGGGATGAAAATGACCCTTATTATCTAAAGCGGCGCGAAATGGTCACCATGATTGGACTGGCCTGTACCGAGCCCGGCTTGAACTGTTTTTGTAGCTCTGTCGGAGGGAGTCCTGCTTCAACCGAAGGTTTGGATCTCCTGATTGTTGATCTTGGCGAAAACTACCTGTTAGAAGCAGTGACTGAAAAAGGGGAGGCTGTGCTTAAAGACACAGCGGATCTTCTTGATGAAGCTAAAGATGATCCGATCCAGCAAAAAGAAAAGATCATCAAGGAAGCTGAGCAGAAAATCAAGCGCAGCGTAGACCCGGAAGGAATCCCGGAAGGATTACCTCGCTTATGGGAAGATCCTCTCTGGCAGCGTGTATCGGCATCCTGTCTCGGCTGCGGAACATGTACCTTTTTATGCCCTACCTGCCATTGTTTTGACATTCAGGACGAAACGGAGGGTTTCGAAAGCCGGCGCTGCCGGACCTGGGATTCATGCATGTTTGGAGAATATACATTACATACTTCGGGACACAACCCCCGGCCAACTCGCCGGGAACGGACTCGAAACCGGATTAACCATAAATACAGTTACTATGTTGATAAATTTGATGTGATTGCCTGTGTCGGGTGCGGACGGTGTATCAACCTCTGTCCGGTTAATATTGATATTGTGAACATCTTAGGGCAGGTGAAGGAGGCATTATGAGAACCAACAATAACCCCTACATTCCCTATAACGCAACAGTAGAGGATACCTGGTATGAAACCGGTGGTGAAAGGGCCATTAAGACATTCAAGGTTGTTTTAGATGACGAAGAGGTGCGTAAAAACTGGAATCACTGTCCGGGACAGTGTGCGATGATTGGTGTGCTCGGTGTCGGTGAAAGTATGATTTCGATCTCATGTTCACCAACGGAAGGTGAATTTTTACGTTTTTCAGTAATGCGAATGGGAAAAGTAACCCAGGCCCTGCATCAACTCGAACCGGGAGACAAGATAACAGTCCGGGGTCCTTACGGTAACAGTTTTCCCCTGGATGAGTGGCAGGGCAAGCATATCCTGACCATCGGCGGTGGAATCGGCCAGGCTCCGATGCGCCCGATTGTTGAATATGTCAAGGCAAATTATGATGATTATGGTGGTCTGACTATGATTTACGGAGCCAGGACTTCTGGCGACCTATGCTTCAAAGGTGAATTTGAAGATATGGCCCAGAATGACGAGCTCTCCTGCCACCTGACCATCGATGTGGAAGAAGAAGATTGGGATCATAATGTCGGTTTCGTTCCTTCGATGCTGATGGATTTAAATCCTTCCCCGGAAAATACGATTGCTATCACCTGCGGTCCGCCAATCATGATTCGCTTCGTCCTCGAAAACCTTAAAAAGCTGGGTTTTGAAGATGCCCAAATTTATACAACTCTTGAAAACAGGATGAAATGCGGAATTGGTAAATGCGGTCGCTGTAATACCGGTGGAATGTATGTCTGCAAGGACGGTCCCGTTTTCAATTATGCCACCTTAAAGGAAATCCCGGAAGCCTTTGCATAGTCTTATTTGGCCGGTTAAACAGGGATAGATACCTAATATTTCAACAACTATTCAGAAGCACAATACCCTAAGTGGTGAGTGCTTCTTTTTCATGATAAATTAGATCAGGGCTTAGATTCCCTTGTTACTGCTTCTGTGTTATGCTAATATTTATAGACTAGCCGGTAGCTGGTCAGGGAATTTATACCGGCGCAGGAGGTTCATAAAGATAATGGAGCAGTATGGCCTGGTATCAGAAAATAAAGGAGAAACAGCAATTGTTAATCTCCAGCGGCATCTGGCCTGTGAAGGCTGTGGGCGCTGCGGGTTGATGAGCGGCGCAAAAAAGAAAGAGACTATCATCGAAGCCCTAAATCCGATTCGAGCTGAAGCCGGTCAACGGGTGCTTCTCGAAATCGATGATCGCCGCATGCTCTTTATCTCATTTATGCTTTACCTGGTTCCCCTGGGGGGCTTGTTAATCGGCATATTTTTCTGGTTGGCCATAGCTGATAACCTGGGGCTTGCCGGCAATCAGGAGCTAACCGGAGTTGGGGTTGGGCTTGGATTGATGGCTCTAATTTTCTTTTTCATTCGAACCTGGGACCGCAGAGTCAAAGGCAGCAGGCAATACATGCCGGTTATTACTGATTTAATTGAGGATGCACAGGGTGATAGCTGTACAGGCCAGGCAGAATATTCAGATAAAAATGGATCTGGTTGAGTTGTTCGGATCAGGTAATAAAGGGCTGTTGAAAATATATTAATCAAGTAAAGCAGGAGGTAGTTGTATGGAAAAAAAGGTAAATTTAGCAGTAGTCGGAGCAACCGGAATGGTTGGTCAGAAAATGGTTGAAGTGTTGGTCGAACGCAAATTTTCTTTTAATGGCCTCAAATTACTGGCTTCTTCACGCTCAGCAGATCAGATGATAAAGGTAGATGGAAAGGATTATATGGTGGAAGAGCTTACCCCTCAATCTTTTGACGGGATTGATATAGCTTTTTTCAGTGCAGGTGAATCAATTAGTGAGGAGTACGGGCCGGAAGCTGTAAAACGGGGAGCAGTTGTTATTGATAACAGTAATGCTTTCCGCATGCAAGAAGGTGTGCCCCTGGTTGTGCCCGAAGTGAATCCCGAATTTGTTTACAGACATCAGGGTATCATCGCCAACCCAAACTGCTCCACTATTCAAATGGTCGTTGTTTTGCAACCTCTTCAAAAAGCTGCTAACATCAAACGGGTCGTGGCGTCAACCTACCAGGCTGTTTCCGGAGCAGGCAAAGAAGCGGTAGAAGAGCTTAAAGATCAGTCTCGCGATTACCTGGAAGGTAAGCCGGTCTCAGCTAACTATATCCCTCGGAAAGGGGCCGAGCGTAACTACCAGATCGCTTTTAACATGGT
>PWEB01000238.1 GCA_003553305.1 Syntrophomonadaceae bacterium | reverse complement strand
TATTCAACACACAGGCGTCCCCCTTTGTGTTATCATTTATTGGAAGGAGGAAAATATGAATATAGATCAGTTGTTGGCCAGAAACTTGCCGGACTCTTTGTTGAGGCTGGCAGTCCGCTTTATAGTAAAGCGTAAGGCAGAATTACAGGAGATAAAAAGTATTGATGAGCGGCAGGCCTATATGGCGAATTTCGTAGAAAACTTAAAAAAAGAAAGAATTGCGATCCACACTGATAATGCAAATGAACAACACTACGAGTTGCCGCCGCAGTTTTTCAAGGCCATCCTGGGCAAAATGCTTAAATACAGCTGTGGCTACTGGTCAGAAAAGCCCGTTCTAAACCGGGTTGATCAGGACCTGGATCAGTCGGAAGAAGATATGCTTGCTTTAACCTGCCGCCGGGCAGACATAAAAAACGGTCAGGAGATACTTGATTTGGGCTGCGGCTGGGGCTCTGCCGCTTTATACCTGGCCCGCGAATATCCCGGAGCAAATATTACCGCCGTGTCGAATGCTGCCCCGCAGATAGACTATATCCGTAACGAGGCGGTCAGGTTAGGTTATGACAACCTCTCGACCATGAAGGCAGATATCAATGATCTTGAACTGCCCCAAAAATTTGAGCGGGTGGTCACGGTGGAAATGTTTGAGCACATGCGCAATTATGAGGTCTTACTGGATAAAGTAGCAGGCTTTATTAAACCCGGCGGCAAGCTCTTTATCCATATTTTCAGCCATCATACCTACCCCTTTCTATATGAAGACCGGACCGGCAGAGATTGGATGGCCAGGCACTTTTTCACCGGTGGGACCATGCCCAGTCATGATTTGCTGCACTATTTCCTCGATCATTTTGCCCTGGAAAAACAGTGGGCCCTCTCCGGGGAGCATTACCGGTATACCCTGGAGGCCTGGCTGCAGAAAATGGATCGCCAGAAAGCTGAAATATACCCTATCTTTGTAGAAACATATGGTGAAGAGGCGGAAAAGTGGTGGAATTACTGGCGGTTGTTCTTTCTTTCCTGCGCGGAGTTTTTTGGTTTCCGTGACGGTAATGAATGGTTCGTCAGCCACTACTTATTGTCTAAAAAGCAGTAGTTTTTTAGGGAGAACGAACACGGCAGGGGCCGGCCGGCATGTCTGTCGGCCTCCGGTTGCACTTTGGAAGAGGCCCGTCGTAGAAACATGGGACAGTGCACCGTTCACGGGTTGTCCCTGGGTTGGAAGACATAATTAATAAACTGCGACGACGCGGTTTCTGCCGGCAGTCTTGGCATCATAAAGGGCTCTATCGGCATCTTTTAGCATTTCGTCGACATTTTTTTCGCCCGTGGAGTTATCGGTAAGCCCGATACTAACGGTGAAGAAAATCACGTTTTCCCCGACTCTGACCGGGCTATTTTCAATATGTTCACGCAGCCTTTCAGCCACGATTAATGCCTCATCCCTGCCAGTATTTGGAAGTATAATCCCGAATTCTTCCCCGCCCAGCCTGCCGGGAATTTCAACCCGGCGCAAGAGTTTCTTGATTGCCACAGCCAGGTGCTTCAGGGTCTCATCTCCCACTGCATGCCCGTAGGTATCGTTTACACGTTTGAAATGGTCAATATCAAGTATCAGCAGCGAAAAGACTTCTTTGTAACGGAGGGATCTTTCCGCTTCATACTCCGCTGCCTGCATGAAATAACGACGATTGCCTAAACCGGTCAGTTCATCGGTGGCAGCCATATGCCGCAGTCTATCTTCCACCTTCTTGCGATCGGTGATGTCGCGAAAACTCCAGAGTCTGCCGGTAATTTTGGTTTTCTCTAGCAGAGGACAGGTAAAAACCTCAATAACCTTACCGTCTTTGAAGTTTAAGACATAAGTTTCACTTTCATCAGTGGAAAAAATATCATGCATACTTTCAAAAAATATTTCCCTATCTTCCAGCTGTTCCATGGTTTTATTTAAAAAGGCCTCGTAGCTGGAATTAAACAGCAAGTCCTGACCGATTTTCCACATTTCACAAAAACGAGTATTTACATAAATGACATTGTAATCACAGTCAACCACCAAAATACCGTCCGCGGTTGATTCGATAATTGTTTCTAGCTCGCTATTTTTCTTGTTCAGTGAATGCTCGGCCAGCTGCTCAATATTTTCTGTAATCATGGCAATTTCATGATTGGAGTAACTGTAGGAAGCTTCTGTTTTGGGACGGCCTTCGGTTATATCAGAAACCCGATCTTTTAGATTTATGATCGGCTCGGCAAAGCGCATGGAAAAAATCCGGTTCTGAAACATGGCCAGGAAAAAGACTAATACTACTGCAATCAAAACAAAACTCCCGATCTGCGAGATCAAGGGCCGAACGATTTCCTGTCTGTCCACAGCAGTAACTAAGATCCAGCCTGATTGTTCAAGAGTATTATAGTGGCCAAGGACAGTTCGTTCATCTAAATCATAGGTCAAATGACCCCTATGATCATTTATTGCTTCATTGATCTGGGGAAAGGTTTCCCCGATATAGCTTTCATCGGGGTGGATAATGATATTTCCGCCCTGCTCCATGACATAAGTGCGCTGGGTGTCATAGAGATGCTTTTCCCCGATCAAAGCAACTAATCCTTCCAGAGAACAGTCAATGGCCACCACTCCGATGTAATTACCCCGGCTGTCTTTTAAAGCCTTGGACTGAGAAATTAGCAGCTCATCTGTTATTGCCTCCCGGTATGGCAGGCCAATTGAAGGGTCCGGTTTTTCTTCCATTGCGGATCTGTACCAGGGCCGTTCGGTGGGATCATATCCTTCTTCGGGGGTATAATCGTTAATCAAAAGGTAACCGTCTTCATAACCGGAGTAGATATAGGCAATGTTTTCATTGGCATCTTCAAACCGCCGGTAGTTCATAAGAGCTTGCCTGTAGGCCTCTTCATCGCCGTCAAGAAAGTTTGTGATATGCGGGTCTGCTGCCAGCACTTCCAGGGTGTTGATGATTTCTTTAAAGTATCCTTCAATAAAAGCGCTAATTTCAAAATTGGTGGCTCTAAGGGACCTTTCGGCGCTTTCTTTAGATGTATCGTAGAGGGTTATAGTAAAAAAGGACCCGATAACCAAAAAAAAGACCACAGCGCTAAAAAGTCCAAGGTAAAAGATTTCCTGCCTGATTGAATAGCGGCCCTTTAAAAGCATCAATAACTCCCCGCTAAGTGATAGTGTCACTTTACTTTAACTTCATGATATTCTTAAATATTATATCATAAAATGCATTTTTTAATATGATACTTATTTGTTCCAATTTCGAGAGTGACGATAGTCGGAGGCTGCAATTGAAGCCGTAAGATGAAGGCAGCATAAACCTTTGAAAGACTATCCAAAACAAATATTTATTCCTGCGAGGTGGCAGTGATAGCGTGATGACAAGAATCTACTGCGCAACTAAAGAAGACCTTTTTAACCCTGGGAGAAATTTCAGGAGATATAGGGACTATAACCAGCAATACTGGAAAGCGAATCGAAGGCGAAGGGTTGGAATACTGAAAGGTCTGATCTAATCCTTGTGGCGTTTACTGTGTTTTTATGCTTCAGCATCACCAGATCATCGCATTTTGAATATCCCCGGTAATCAATTAGATCACCACATGAATTAATACATGGTATAACATTTTTCAATATGCCAGTCCTCTGGATGTTTTAGATCGGATTAGACATGTCCTTTTTGACGATACAGATTCAATAACCATGGCTAAAGTATGAGTGCCGAAATCGATAAAGCACTGCTTTTAGTCCTACTCTACCATTTTATCGATGCTCTCGACTAGCCCCAGTTCCCTGCCTAAATCAGTGATTATAGTTGCCAGGCTCACATCATTGAATCGATATCAATTTCAGGCACTCCTGACTTTAAAGGTTACTGCCTTATTCAACAGAGTTGCTCTTTGTACCTCCCTGAAAATGGGGAAAAGAATAATATTTTCAGAGACCAAACGTGCGGAAAGCCAGCTATAAGTGCTAATAACTCAAAACAGTTATCATAACATTTCAATAAAATGCTTCTATGATACGATGCTGCCAGCGTAGACGAAATCAACGAACTGACCGGGGTTTCGAAGGAGATGTTCTACCGTTGATTTTAAAGAGCACAGTGCAGTCCATTTAAGCCGTCTGTATTGCCATGATATAATATGATACAATGCAAATATGAAAAATCTTGAAAAAAATGATCTAAAACGTCATATCCTGGTGGTCGAAGATGAAGAAGATATTGTCCGCCTGATAACCTTCCACCTGGAGAAAGAAGGCTATCGGGTTACCGGTGCGGGAAACGGACGTGAAGCTCTGGAACTGGCTCATGCTAACCCGCCGGACCTGGTTGTTCTTGATATAATGCTGCCTGAAATGGATGGTCTGGAAGTTTGCCGCCGTCTGCGTTCCAGCAAAGACACAGCGAACGTTCCGATTTTGGTCCTTTCTGCTAAAAAAGAAGAGCTGGACAAGGTTTTAGGGCTGGAACTTGGCGCCGATGATTACATGGTAAAGCCCTTCAGTGTTCGAGAACTGGTGG
>PWEB01000002.1 GCA_003553305.1 Syntrophomonadaceae bacterium | reverse complement strand
TGGAGGCAATACGGATTTTCTTTTCCCCCAGCTCATTCTTTATTGTGTCCAGTGTGGGGGCGTTTTCCTTGCCCCAGATATGAGCGGCGTCGCGCAGTTCAACCTGACCATTATTGATCCAGAGGTATACAGGCTGGGGAGATTTTCCCTTTAATACCACCGCATCAAAGCCGGCATGCTTGAGTGCCGGTCCGAAATAACCAGCCGCCTCGGACTCTCCAAAGCCGCCGGTCAAAGGATTCATGGCTGCAACTGTATAGCGGTTGAAACCGGATATTCCGCTGCCGCAAAGTACGGATGCCGCAAATACCAGAACATTGTCCGGCCCCAGGGGATCAGCCTTGGGCGGAATTTCCTTGAGCATATACCAGGACGCAAGGGACCCGCCGCCCCAGTAGGTGCGGTACCAGGCCTCATCATGCTCATCCACGGACCAGGTCTGGTTGGTCAGATCCACGACCAGTATTTTTCCGTTGTAACCAAAAGGCATTTGAAGACTCCTAGTTTAACTGTTTCTACTGCCCTATCCCGGAAACTGCTATTTTCCGTAGCCCAGAATGAGCTCAGGCAATATTGTTGAAATGATTGGGAAAAAGACTATCAAAAGAGTACATATCAACATAGCTATTATGTACGGAAGAACCCCGATGGAAATCCTCTCCACTGAAACATTGGAAATACGGGAGGCCACAAATAGATTGACCCCTAGTGGCGGAGTGGACAGAGCTATCTGATTGGTGAGCACAAGGATGATACCGAAATGGACCGGATCGATACCCACTATATGGATCATTGGCATAAATACCGGCACCAGGATAATAATGGTGGAGAGGGTCTCCATAAACATCCCCAGAATGAGCAGTACACCGACAATCATCAACAGGATTATGTAGGGATTTTCTGACACGCCAAGTGCAATGTCCGCTAGACGTTGAGGAGCTTCCTCGAAAGTCAGTATTTTCCCGAATAGGGTAGAGGTGCCCACTATCAATAGGACTGCACCACAGATCAGTGCGCCTTCAAGTAAAGATTTGTAGACCGCAGACAGGGTCAATGCCCGGTTTATCAGAAATCCTACAAACAATGCCCAGGCGATGGCCAGCACAGAAGCCTCCACCGGAGTAGCCATTCCTGTATAGATAGATCCGAGGATTATAACCGGAGTAATCAGGGAGAAAAAAGCTTTTACACAGCTGATGAGAAAGTGGCTTAGACGGAAAGGCGGCAGTTCTTCACTACGCCCGAACCCTTTTTGCCTGGCAATCAGCCAGGCGGTTATACACATTGAGAATCCGACAATAAAACCTGGAAGAAATCCGGCCGTAAACATGGCGGTCACAGACACGTTGCCCAGAATGGCGTAAATTATCATTGGATTGCTGGGCGGGATCAGCAGGCCGATTGTGCCCCCGGACGAGGCAACTGAAGCGGCGTAGTCCTTGCTGTATCCTGTACGGATCATGGCCGGTACAAGAATGGTGCCCACAGCGGCTACCGTGCCCGGCCCAGATCCGGAGATGGCCGCAAAAAATGTGCAGGCCACAATAGTGGTTAAACCCAGCCCTCCATACATCCTGCCCACCAGCTGCTTGACCACGTCCACGATCTGCTTGGTGATGTTGCCATATTCCATGAGGGTCCCGGCAATTACGAAGCAGGGAATGGCCAGCAGGGGAAAGATATTCAGACCGTCAAAGATGGAGTTATGCACTACGGACATGGGCAGGTAGCCCCCGTATAACAAAGCCACTGCCGAGGCTATAGCCAGACTCATGAACACGGGCATGCCCAGCAGAAACATCGCCCCAAGTGACAGGAGGACCATTGTCATTACTGTGAATTCCATGTCATGTACCCTTTTTTAGTGGATTTGTTTTACAAGTTCCGTCAGAGTGCCTTTCCTCCAGCGCTTGATGTAGCCTTCAACAATACGCCAGCTCATGAGCACAAACCCCAACGGAATGATCATTTCCACATACCCTCTGACGATTCCCAATACCGGAGAATATTCAGGAAATGCCAGCCCCCCGGAAATCACTTGCCAGCTCAACCAGGCAAAATAGAGATTGAAACCGATCCACATGAGATCTGTGAAAAAACGAAAGACAAGTCGGGCCTTCTCAGGCAACAGCATAAACTGCGCTGAGATTCGTACATGAGAACCATGCTTGGCCACCAAGGCCGCCCCTATAAAAACTGTCCAGAGAAAGGAATAGCGGCTCAACTCTTCTGTCCAGGCCATGCCCGACCCTGTGGTCCAGCGGACCGAGACCTGAATCATGAGGCAGGCGACCATGACCCCCATGCTTAGAGCGCAAAAAACTTCTTCGAAATTATCGTAAAGCTTGCCTGCAAGTCCAAGGAATCTTCCTGTCATGGTTGCCCGCCTCCTGGTTATTTATGCCCTAGTCTTCCATTATGGCCAAGGCTTCGTTAATTACTTCCTCACCACCGACCTGATCGTGGAACCTGGGCCATAAAGTCCGGGCCTTCTCCATCCAGACCTCTTCATCTTCCAGCTGGTACAACTCCATTCCGTGATCAAGGCATTCCTGCAGGGCTATCTGATCCTGTTCAGCAGCCCACTCCCATTCGTATGCTGCTGCTTCAGCGGCAGCCCTGGTAACGAGATCTTTGGTTGCAGTATCAAGACCCTGGTACCATCTATCGCTGACCAACATGGGACCAACCCACAGCAGATAGTGCAGTTCCGTAATATAATCCTGCACTTCCCAGAATTTCTGATCCCTGTTGACTGCATGGGGGTTTTCCTGCCCGTCAATTACTCCCTGTTGAAGAGCGCTGAATGTTTCAACCCAGGCCAGAGGATGGGGTTCTACCCCCCAGGAACGAAAGGATTCCAGCTGAATTTCCACTGGAGGAGTCCTGATTTTCAGGCCTTGCAGGTCATCAATGGTTGTAACAGGCCGTACGGAGTTGGTAAGATGGCGATAACCGCCGATAAGCCAGGATAAAGGGCGGGCACCGCTCTGGGCAGCAATCTTGTCAGCTATTTCAGAATTGAACTCTTCATGTTCCAGGAGAGTATAAGCCTTATCGATTTCTGGAAACATGTAGGGCAGATAGTAGATGTTGGCCTGGGCAGCAAAAGGGGTCAGATTTCCAACCGCCAGAACTGCCAGGTGGATTTCCTGCTGGCGCAACTGTCTGACATTGGCCTGCTCGTCCCCCATGGACCCCCCGTAGAAGGTCTGAACCCTTATCTTGCCGTCGGACTCTTCTTCCACGATCTCCTTGAACTTGTTGATGGCAGTGGTGTGCAGGCTGCCTTCAGGATTAGCCGTGGCCGCCCTGATGGTCATGGACTGGTACTCGGCCTTGGCCGGAGCAGCTCCCAGCAAAAGCGCCAGGGCTGCAAGGGTTAATACAAACTTCTTCATACTGTTTCTCCTTTGGTTGAGGATTATGGCCTGCATATATTAGAACCCGGTCACTGAACCACACCGGTTTTCTCCACTCTGGATTGGGATCAGGCCGGGAAATTTATTCACCAACAATTTTGCACACAGCGTTGCAGTCTTCCTGGCCAAACCCGGATTCACTGCATTTCTGGAAATAGTTCAGGGCAGCCTCCATGGCTTTTAGATCCAGGTTCCATGCCCTGGCCATTTCCAGGCCCAGACGCACGTCTTTCATTGCCAGGTCCACGGCAAACCTGGGTTTAAAATCGTCAGCAGCTATCCAGGGACCCCGGACATCCATCTGAAAACTGTGTGCTCCAGTATCGGACAACAGTTCGAGCAACTGGTTGCGGTCCAGCCCTGCCTTCTCTCCCACCCGGATGCCCTCGGCCAGCACAGCCACGTTGGTCATGCCGATCATGTTGGAGATGAGCTTCACTGCGCAGGAGGCCTCAATGCTGCCTACATAATTGGGAGTACCGATGATCTTGAAAATATCCTGGTACTTGTCCACCAGGTCCTTGTCACCGCCGATGAACATGGGTTCCTCAGCCTTTTCTGCATGGGCCGGAGTTTTGCCCAGGGTGCATTGAATATAGCCAATTCCCTTGGCTGCAGCTGCGGTATGCAATTCATTGGCTGTGCCTGGCTCTATGGTGGAAAGCTCAATATGAGTGGCTCCCTGGCTCAGTTTGGCATACAGCCCTTCATCACCCAGCATTGTCCCCTTAACATGCTCGGGCAGGGGAAGACTGGTAAATACAAGTTCACAGCCGGCCAGATCGGACAGAGAGGCGGCCTTTTCTCCAGTGCTGCCTGCTTCCAGGGTCCGGTCCACGGCTTCTTCTTTCAGGTCATAGACAATCACGTTCTTGCCTGCCCTGATCAGGTTCCTTGCCAATGGTCCTCCCATGAGTCCCAGTCCGATAAAGCCGATGCGCATAAGAGCACCTCCTGTAAGCTTTTTATATAGTGTTTATTCAGAATAAAAATGGTTGGTTCTCAGCAAAAAAAATGTTTTACTAAATATAAGCAAGTGGCTTGCCAAAGTTTTAGTCGCCTGAAATTAAATATTTTTTTATCAAGACCAATCTCTGCTGAAAAAACTTTGTGCCTATATATAGACATTGCGCCTG
>PWEB01000185.1 GCA_003553305.1 Syntrophomonadaceae bacterium | reverse complement strand
CGGTGCGGAAATACTATCGCCAGTGGAATTTCTCCTGGATACCGTTCCCCTGGTTATGCACCATCATGAAAAGTACGATGGTTCTGGATATCCAAATGGCCTGAGCGGAAATAGCATTCCCCTGGGGGCCCGGATCATTGCCCTTGCCGATGCTGTTGATGCTATGCTCTGGGAACGGCCTTACGGGGTAGTGAAGTCAATTTCTGAAGTTAAGGAAGAATTAACGCGAGTATCTGGTGTTCATCTCGATCCTGAAATAGTAGATATCGTATTAAAGGAAAATATATTAGATGTTTACGAGGAAATGATAGAAAAGTAAGATGCTCCCGGGTCTTCAGCTCTCTAAATCAACTACTATTTACTGTTTCACAAAAAGAATTTGCCTCTAACTGGCTTGAAATCCAAGTTTTTTCTACCCTGCCCGGCAGTTCACCTTTCTTTAATCCATAACGCTATAAAGAAACCATCCAGACCATGCAGGTCCGGCTGCAGTAAAGCTGTATATTGATCTTCCTGTTCCCTTTGCAGGGGAGCAGGCAATAAGGCGGGGACCTTCTGCAGAGCAAACTGCTTGTGCTCACGGTTAAATCTTTCAACTACCTGTCTCGTTTCTTCAGGTTCATTAGTGCAAACCGAATAAAGCAGTCTTCCACCTACCGGCAAAAGGCGTGCTGCAGCCTGAAGCAACTCTGTCTGTAATTCCTGAAAACCGGACAAATCCTGCAGGCTGCGGCGCCACTTGATTTCAGGTAAACGTCTGATCACACCAAGCCCGGAACAGGGGGCATCAACTAATACGGCAGCAGGGGCAGCAGTGATTGTAGAAAAGTTGTCACCGGCAATTGTGCGTCCGTCTGCTAAAAGAGTATTCACTGATTGGAGTCCAAGGCGCCGAGCGGCTTTTTTGACCATCTGGAGACGGCTTTGATGCAAATCAACAGCATAGATCAGGCCGCGGTCTTTAGACAGTTCAGCCAGGTGAGTTGTCTTCCCGCCGGGTGCGCTGCACAAGTCTATAATCATCTCTTCCGGTTGGGGGTTTAGCAGGGGTGCAACCAGGGCTGAGCTCTCTCCCTGGATAGAAAACAAGCCTGCTTTAA
The DNA here is from genome assembly GCA_003553305.1 of Syntrophomonadaceae bacterium. Taxonomy (GTDB): domain Bacteria; phylum Bacillota; class Dethiobacteria; order DTU022; family DTU022; genus B1SED10-74M. Next base: position 3,479 of record PWEB01000185.1, on the reverse strand, counting down.
ATAATCCTGCCGAGGCCGGAGAACCTCCGGAAGTAATCTGCAAAATTCCCGGGACTCGCCGGCTATGTTCTGCCTGAAAACCTTCAGTCTCAAGCCTGCCAATCAATTCTTCAGGATTTATACGCATTTGATTAGGACGTACAGACAGGTTAGGGATCACAAGATTGGACCGGCACCACTGTTCGGCCCTTTCCAGCCCCATACGCTCTATAACCCGGGAAATAATCCACTGAGGCTGACTGTAGGTTATTGAAAGATACTGAAGCGGGTCCTGCCCGCGCTCCGGCCAGGGGAGGCTATCTGCTTCCCGGGCCAGCTTCCTCAACACAGCATTAACCAGGCCGGCTACACCGCGGTGACCGAAACGACGGGCCAGGTTTACAGCCTGATCAAGGACAGCATAGGCAGGAACCCGGTCCAGGTAAATAAGCTGGTAAGCGCTGAGCCGCAGCAAATTACGGACCCAGGGTGTCAAGGTATGAATCTGGCGATGCGAAAATAAACTTACCGACCAATCCAGGGTATTCAAACGCTGCATGGTGCCCCGCGCCAGGTGCACGGCGAGCGCTCTTTCTTCCGGATCCATATTCTTGACCAGGGCAGGCAACGCCAGGTTTAAATAAGCTCTGTCCTCTTCTACCCGGACCAGGGCTCGCAGTGCAGCTTCCCGCGCTTTTTTCTTGAGAACTGTCTTTTGATTCAAGTCAGTTAATCTCCGTCCAGGCGTTGACCCGGTTCGATCCGGTATCCGCAGCAAAATGAACCGGCATCCATCCGTTTTTTACCTTCCGGCTGCAGGTAGAGTAAGGTAAGAGGGCCTTTTCCGGTGGCAACGCTCAGGGATCCTTCACTGACGGAAAGAATAGTGCCGGGCGGCTGATCAAGAGGAACAGTTTCTTTTTCCGCCGGCCTGGCTGCTTCCCAAACCTTCAGGCGCTTTCCCGCAAAAACAGTGTAAGCTCCCGGCCAGGGGTTAAATCCACGAATCCGGTTATAAAGCTCAATTGGACTAAGCCGCCAGTCAAGGCGTTCTTCTTCGGGTCGCAGCGAAGGGGCATAAGTAACCTTTTCCGGGTCCTGGGGCCGGGGGCTTGCTATTCCTTCAGCGAAGGCGTCGATCGCTTTGAGCAGCAGCGCTGCCCCTTTTAAGGCCAGACGATCATGAAGCATCCCGACAGTGTCGGACGGTGAAATATCCTCTTTTTCCTGCATAATGATATCACCGGCATCGAGTTGGGGAATCAGTTCAATAACAGATACACCGCTCTGCTTTTCTCCATTGATCACTGCCCGGTGAATAGGAGCAGCCCCACGATAAGCGGGAAGATACGACGCGTGAAGATTAATACAGCCCAGGACAGGAAGTCCTAATATTTTGGGGGGCAGTATTTTTCCGTAAGCCGCTGTGACAATCAAATCTGGGTTTTTTGCCTCTAACCAGATTAAGAAATCATGGTCACGCAGATTTTCCGGTTGAGCCACTTCAACCTGATGTTTTAATGCCCATTCTTTTGCCGGAGAAAGGCGGATTTTACGGCCACGGCCGCCGGTTTTATCCGGTTGAGTAACCAGACCGTTTAAACTATGTTCAGACTTATAGAGCAGATCTAGAGAAGGAAGGGCAAAGGCAGGGGTCCCCATAAAAATTAATTTAAGCGTTTTCAATTGCTTTCCTCACTTTTGTTGTCCTCACTTTTGTTGTCCTCACTTTTTAATTCTTCAGGATCGACCATACGCACTGCTTTATCAGTAAAAAGAATCCCCTCCAGGTGATCCATTTCATGCTGTAATATTCGAGCCTTCAGTCCTTCCACCTCTAAGCGAATCTTTTCACCTTCGCGGTTCAAAGCGGTAACCACTATTTTTTCAGAGCGGGGAACTTCCCCGTAATACCCGGGCACACTGAGGCAGCCTTCAACACCTACTTCTTCGCCTTCTTCATTTTCACAGTATGGATTAATCAGTTCATAAACTTCGTCTTCACCGGCAAACGCAACTAAAAGTCGTTTGGGTACGCCTACCTGGTTGGCAGCCAGGCCAACTCCATCAGCATCACGCATAGTCTCAATCATATCGTCGAGCAAACGCAGGACACCGCTGTTTATTTTTTTAACCTCCTGGGCAGGACTGCGCAGCACAGGGTGGTTGTCATTGAGAATTTTTCTTAAAGCCATAGCACTGCCTCCCTTCAAATTAAGCTAATTATAGCACTACCTGAGGGTTAAAATCTACTGCCAGGCGGACTGGCTGCACCGTTTTTCGGTTGTGATATTCACGAATTATTTTCCTGACTTTAGGAGCATGCCTTCTCAGAGCTTCGCCCTTAAGAATAGTCTGCACCCGGTATTGTTCCTTGATGCGGTAAAGTGAAGCCGGCGCAGGGCCCAAAAGCTCTGCTTCACCGGCAATTGGGCCGAGCAAATTGGTAAACCAGTTAGCCGCTTCAAAAACCGCCTCTTCATCAGCACTGCTGAACAGAAAACGCAGTAATTCAGAGAAGGGCGGATAAGAAAGTTGCCGCCGGTTTTCAAGTTCAGCGTCAAAAAAAGTGCGGTAATCATGATTAGCTGCTGTAACAACACTGTGGTGGTTAGGACGGTAGGTTTGCACAATTACTTTGCCACCACGCGGACCGCGTGCGGTGCGGCCTGCTACCTGGGTCAGGAGCTGGAAAGTACGTTCGGGAGCTCTGAAGTCTGGTAAGTTTAAGGTTGTATCCGCGGCAACCACCCCGACCAGGGTAACATCAGGAAAATCAAATCCCTTGGCGATCATCTGCGTACCAATCAAAATATTTGCTTTATGGTCACGGAATTGGCGGTAAAAATGGCTGTGCGCCTTTCTGCTGGTGGTGGTATCCCGATCCATGCGAATCAGGGGCACTCCGGGATAGAGTTTCTTGACCTCGTCTTCCACTCGCTGCGTACCTGCGCTGAAGTATTTTATCTTGGTGCCCCGGCAGTCCGGACAGGTCAGCGGAACGACCGCCTCATAAGCACAATAGTGACAGCACATCAGCTGTCGATCCATGTGCAGGGTCAGCGATACATCGCAAGAGGGACAGCTCACCACATGTCCGCATTCCCGGCATAGCACGAAACCGGCAAACCCCCGCCGGTTGATAAATAGCAAGGCTTGCTCGTCACGCTCAACCACCCCGTTTAGCTCTTCGAGGAGAGGGCGGCTGAAAATCATACGGTGCTTTTCTTTAAGTTCTTTACGCATATCAACAATGGTTACAGGAGGCAGTTGGGTGGGGGTAACCCGTTCCTTCATGTTTAATAGCAGCGTATCGCCTTCCACAGCCCGGTAATAACTCTCAAGGGATGGAGTGGCGCTGCCCATAAGGAGCACCCCTCTGTGGTAGCGGATCCTCCACCAGGCTACATCACGGGCATGGTAACGAGGCGCTTCTTCCTGTTTGTAAGTGGTTTCATGTTCTTCATCAATGATAATCAGTCCGATCGAGTCAAGAGGGG